>JALOSQ010000395.1 GCA_025458335.1 Ideonella sp. | reverse complement strand
GTGACCGGCGGCGCCCAGTGCCGCTGGTTGCTCATGTTGATCGCGAACTCCTTGGTGTCCTCGGGGATGCGGATGTCGCCCTGCGTGAGCACCCACGAGCCGGTCTCGCGGTCGGGCCTGCTGGCGCCCGGGCTGCAGGAAGTCCTCCTCGGCGACGCCGCGGCCGTGGCCGACCTTGCGCAGCACGCTGAAGATCGTGCCGATCGAGACGTTCACGTCGATGTTGCTCGAGCCGTCGAGCGGGTCGAACAGCAGCAGGTACTCGCCCTGCGGGTAGCGGTTCGGCACGAGGTGGATCGAGTCCATCTCCTCGCTGGCCATGGCCGCGAGGTGGCCGCCCCACTCGTTGGCCTCGATCAGCACCTCGTTGGCGATGACGTCGAGCTTCTTCTGCACCTCGCCCTGCACGTTCTCCGAGCCGGCGCTGCCCAGCACGTCGCCGAGCGCGCCCTTGTTGACCTGGATGGCGATGCGTTTGCAGGCGCGCGCGACCACCTCGATCAGCAAGCGCAGCTGCGCCGGGATGCTGTTGTGCTCGTGCTGCTGCTCGACCAGGTAGCGGGTGAGGCTGATGCGGGGCGTGGACATGGTGGTTCGTCGGAGGACGCGGGTGGGGGACCGGCCGGGATGGCGGGGCGTTCGGCGGCGGGCCCAGAGTGTCCGACGCGGCCCGCCGCCCCTGGCCGCGGCCTCAGTGCTCGAGGGCGCGGTTCAGGATTTCCTGCACATCATTGGACAGCTTCGGGCTGGCCGCGACCCGCGCGATCGCCTCGCGCGCCCCGTCGCGGTACGGCGCCGCCAGCCGCCGCCAGCGGTCGAGCGCGCGCGCCAGCCGCGCGGCCAGCTGCGGGTTGGCGGCGTCGATCTCGAGCAGGCGCTCGGCCCAGAACACGTAGCCGGCAGCGTCCGCGCGGTGGAAGGCGGCCGGGTTGGCGGCGCACAGCGCGTTGACCAGGCTGCGCGCCCGGTTCGGGTTCTTCAGCGTGAAGTCGGGGTGCCGCAGCAGCCGCCGCGCGCGCTCGAACACCTGCCCGCCGCGCTCCGGCGCGGTGGCCTGCAGCGTGAACCATTTGTCGAGCACGAGCGGCTCGCCGGCGAACAGCGCGTGGAAGCGCTCCAGCGCCGGCTCGGCGAGCTCGTGATGGGCGTGCACCAGGGCGGCGAGTGCCCCGAAGCGCTCGGTCATGTTCGTGGCGTCCTTGAAGCGCTGGTAGATGCGCCCGGCCCAGACCGGGTCGCCGACGCGCGCGGCCCGGCGGGCCAGCATCGCCACCGCCAGGTTGGCCAGTGCGCGGCGGCCCGCGGCCGCCGCGGTCGGCGCGTAGGCCTCGCGCACCGCGCATTGTTCGAAGGCCCCCACCCAGTCGTCGTGCAACGCGGTGGCGAGCTGGTCGAGCGCCGCTTCGTGCACCGCGTGCAGGCGCTGCGGGTCGACCTCGTCGAGCTGCTCGGCCAGCACGATCTGCGAGGGCAGCGTGAGCGTCAGCTCCTTGACCGCGGGCGCCAGGCGGGGGTGGCGCAGCACACCGCGCAGGGCCTCGATCAGCGGCGCATCGAGCACGTGTGCCGAGGCGTCCAGCCCGTGGCGGGCGGCGTCGAGCAGGCGGCGCGACATCAGGCGCTGGCCGGCCTCCCAGCGGTTGAACGCGTCGGGGTCGTGCGCCAGCAGCACCAGCAGGTCGGCATCGCCCAGCCCGTCGTCCAGGATGACCGGCGCCGAGAAGCCGCGCAACAGCGAGGGCACCGGCTCCGACGGCACGTCGGTGAACACGAACTCCGCGTCGTGCGACGACAGCACCAGCGTGCGCTCCAGCGCCGGGTCGGCCTCGTCCGGCACCGGGGCGCCGTCGGGTCGCAAGGCGATCGGGTGTCCGTCGCGCGCCAGCAGGCCCAGCGTGACCGGGATCACCCAGGGCTCCTTCAGCGGCTGGCCGGGCGAGGGCGCGCCGCTTTGCGCGAGGCTCAGCGTGTAGCGCCGGCGCTCGGCGTCGTAGCGCCCGCGCGCGGTGACGCGCGGCGTGCCGGCCTGCGAGTACCAGCGCATGAACTCGGGCCGCAGCCGCGCGAGCGCGCTGTCGGGGTTTGCGTCGGCGATCGCGCCGGCGAAGTCATCGACCGTGACCGCCTGGCCGTCGTGGCGCTCGAAGTAGCGCTTGAGGCCCGCGGCAAAGCCGTCTCGGCCGACCAGCGTCTGCATCATGCGCACGACCTCGGCGCCCTTCTCGTAGACGGTCGGGGTGTAGAAGTTGTTGATCTCGACGTAGTGGTCGGGACGCACCGGGTGGGCCATACGTCCTCGATGCGCTTGACCGCGCGGGCCGACGCGCCCTCGTCGAACGGGTCGCCGCCTGCCGCCGCGGGGCGGCCCGCCATGTCGGCGCTGAACTCCTGGTCGCGGAAGACCGTGAGGCCCTCCTTGAGGCTGAGCTGGAACCAGTCGCGGCAGGTGACGCGGTTGCCGGTCCAGTTATGGAAGTACTCGTGCGCGACCACGCTCTCGATCGCCGCATAGTCGGTGTCGGTCGCGGTGGCGGGGTTGGCCAGGACGTACTTCGTGTTGAAGATGTTCAGGCCCTTGTTCTCCATCGCGCCCATGTTGAAGTCGCCGACCGCGACGATCATGAAGCGCTCGAGATCCAGCGGCAGGCCGAAGCGCTGCTCGTCCCACACGATCGAGGCGATGAGCGAGTCCATCGCGTGCTCGGTCTTGTCGAGGTCGCCGCGGCGCACGTAGACCTGCAGCAGGTGGTCCCGGCCGCTGCGCGTGCGGATGCGCTGCTCGCGTGCCACCAGATCGGCCGCGACCACCGCGAACAGGTACGACGGCTTGGGGAAGGGGTCGTGCCAGACGGCCTGGTGACGCCCGTCGGGCAGCTCACCCTGCGACACCAGGTTGCCGTTGGACAGCAGCACGGGGTAGGCCTTGCGGTCGGCGCGCAGCGTGACCGTGAAGACCGCCATCACGTCGGGGCGGTCCAGGAAGTAGGTGACGCGCCGGAAGCCCTGCGCCTCGCACTGCGTGAACAGCCCGCCGCCCGAGGTGTACAGGCCCGACAGCTGCGTGTTGGCCTCGGGCGAGCAGGTGTTGCGGATCTCCAGCGTGAATTCGCCCTCGGGCACGCCCTGCAGCGAGTCGATCACCAGCTCGGCGCCCTCGTGGCGGAAGGCCACGCTCTCGCCATTGACCAGCACGCGCAGCAGCGTGAGGTCCTCGCCGTGCAGGCGCAGCGGCTGCGCGGCGGTGGCGATGTTGCGCTCCATGCGCAGCTTGCTGGCGACGATCGTGCGCTTGGCGTCGAGGTCGAGCGTGAGCTCGACCGCACGGATCCAGAACGCGGGCGCCGCGTAGTCCTCGCGGCGGATCAGGGGGGCTTGGCCGTCACGCATGGGCAATTGCTTTCGTCAGGGCGTCGAGGTCGAGCGAGGTGAAGTCGGGCGCGCGGGCGACGAGGTTGGGGTAGCCGTCGAAGGCGGTCGTGGGCAGCGTGGTCGTCAGCGCCACGGCGCGCATGCCGGCCCGCCGGGCCGCCTCGATGCCCAGCGGCGCGTCCTCGAACACGAGGCACTCGCCCGCCGGCACGCCGAGCCGGCGGGCGGCCTCGAGGAACAGGTCGGGGTGGGGCTTGCCGCGCAGCCCGTCGGCCGGGCTCACGACCGTGTCGGCCCAGCGGTCGATCGGGAACCGCACGAAGGCCAGCGCCATGTTCTCGGGCGTCGAGGCGGTGCAGACCGCCAGCGGCAGACCCGCCGCGCGCGCCGCTTCCATGAAGGCCCGCGCGCCCGGCACCAGGGCCAGACGCGTGGCCGCGATCGCGCGGTACAGGCCTTCCTTCTCGTCGGCCATCGCGGTGATCGTGTCGGCCGCCTCGCCCGGGAACATCTCGGCCAGGATCTCGGCGTTGGTGCGCCCGGCCGTGGCGCGGAAGAACGCATCGGCGTCGAGCGGGCGGGCGCGCCGCGCGTGCCAGGCGACCCAGGCCTCGTGGTGGTGCGGCATGCTGTCGATCAGCGTGCCGTCGAGGTCGAACAGCAGCGCGGCCACCTCAGACCCCCTGCTTGAGGCTGGCCTCGATGAACGC
>JALOSQ010000090.1 GCA_025458335.1 Ideonella sp. | reverse complement strand
GTCACCACCTACCTGGCCGACCTCAAGCAGCAGTACGGCGAGGCCCCGGGCCTGGCCATGGTGGCCGAGGTGCTCGGCCAGCTGGCGCAGCGGCCGGCGGTGCCGGTGCGCCCGGGCTCGGCGCGCGAGCCGGACCCGGAGTACTGAAGAGCACGGCGCACGGTCGGGCGCCCGCCTGCAAGGCGGCGGGTCCTTCGAGCCTGGCTCAGAACACCGTGCGCGCCGGCGCTACCGCCGCCTGCAGCGACAGCGACTCCTCGCCCATCATCGAGCGCCAGGTCGCCGTGTCGGCGGCCAGGTCCACGACGATGTGCGCCGGCACCGGTCCGATCTGCCGGCCGGCGTTGAACACCCAGGTCTTGCCGATGCGGTCGGCCCAGGCGCCGGTGGGCTTGAAGGGCGGCTCGTGCACGTGGCCGGTCAGCACGAGGTCGGGCTGGTGGCGGGCGATCCAGCCACCGAGGTCGGCATCGCCGTAGTGGCGCTTGCCGGTCCAGCAGGTCGGCGAGCCCATCGGCGGCCAGTGGTAGACCCAGATCCAGCGCGCGGGCCGGCGCAGTGCCTGCGCCTCGAGCCGGGCCTCGAGCGCGGCGCGGCCGAGCGGGCCGTCCCACCAGGGGCACAGGCTCACGCGGGTGTCGCCCAGGTCGACGTCGTCACCATCGACCGGAATGCCGGCCGCGCGCACCTCGCGCAGCCACAGGGCGCACTGCTCGCCCTGGTCGTCGGGCCCGGTCAGGTCGTGGTTGCCGGAGCTCACCGCCACCCGCCCTGCGTCGCGCAGCAGGGCCAGGTAGCGGCGCAGCACCACCGTCTGCGCATCCAGCGGCACCGGCGAGCTGATGTCGAGCAGGTCGCCGGCGAGCACGACCAGATCGACCGAGGGTGCGGCGCGCACCACCCAGTCGAGCTGCGGCAGGCTGTAGTGAAGGTCCGAGACGAGGAGCAGGCGCACGGTCGCGGTGCCCGCGTCGTGGAGGCGCCGCATTGTGCGGCCCACGGTCGCGCCCGCTCGCCATGGCGGCATTCGGGGCGATGCCCCGCCGCCCGGTGTCGGCCGCTCAGGCCGGCTCGGCCGCCGCGCTCAGAGCTCCAGGTCGTCCTTGATCGCGGCGATGCCGGCGCGTGCGCACGCGTCGTCGGCATCGCCGGTGGGCGCGCCTGAGACCCCGATGGCGCCGAGGATCGAGCCGCCGGCCTCGATCAACAGGCCGCCGCCGACGCCGATGAAGCGCGGCACGCCCCGGATGCCCGAACTCGGCTGGCCCGCCTGTGTGGCCCGCGCAAGGTCGGTGGTCGACGTGCGGAAGCTGACGGCCGTCCACGCCTTGTTGACGGCCGTCTCGGGCGTGTGCGGCCCGGCGAAGCGGTCGCGCCACATCGCCTGCGCGACGCCGAAGCGGTCGACCACCGCGACCGCGGCCTGGAAGCCCTGCTTGCGGCACTCGGCCATCGCCGCCTGCGTCGCTTTCATCGCCGCCTCGGGCGTGAGCACGCGCACGTTGTGCGTGGCGGTGCTGCCCTGCGCGAACACCGACGGGGCTGCAAGCGCCATCGTCAGGATGGCCGCCACCGCCAGGTGCTGAGCCCGCCAGGGCAGATCCGGATCCGGCATTGCAGTGCTCCTCGAGTGTCTCGTGTGGTCAACGTGACCGCACCTTCTCATGCTGCCCGGTTCTGCCCCGGCGCGCCTTGACTTCCATCAGTCGGCTCCTCAGCAGTTTCCCGGAGGCTGGACGCGAGGGCGCCCGCCGCTCAGGCGACGGTGCGCAGCCCGTGCTCGTCGGCGTAGCGCACCAGGCCGGCGACGTTGTCGATGCCCAGCTTGTGCATCAGCCGCATCTTGTGCGTGCTCACGGTCTTGGCACTCACGTGCAACTGGTCCGCGATGTCGCCCACGCGCAGGCCGGCGGCAATCAGGCCGAGCACCTGAAGCTCGCGATCCGACAGCACCTCGTGCGGGGCCTGGTGCTCGCGACGGGGCGAGAACACGACGGCCGGCACCAGGAGGGCATCGAGCACCTTGCCGCCCTGGGCCACCGTGCGGACGGCGTCGAGCAGCTGTGCCACCGGGCTGCCCTTGCTCAGGTAGCCGGATGCGCCGGCCTTCAGGGCTCTGGAGACGATCAAGGGATCCTGGTGCATGGAGAGCACCAGGATCGGCAGGTTCGGGTGGGCGGCCCGCAGGCGGCCGATCAGCGGCACGCCGGCGTCGCCGGGCATGTTCAGGTCGAGCAGCAGCAGGTCGCAAGGCACGTCGCGCGCCGCCTTCACGGTCTGGTCGGCATCGGCCGCCTCGGCGACCACCTGCACGTCGGGCTGTGTCGTCAGCAGCTGCACCAGGCCGGCGCGAACGATGACGTGGTCGTCGGCCACCACGATCCGGATCATGTTTCCTCCGAGGTGGTCGATGGCCACCGCACGCGCACGATGGTGCCGCAGTGCGAGCCGCGTTGCCAGTCGATGTTTGCGCGGATCCGCGCGGCGCGCTCGCGCATGCCGATGAGTCCGAGCCGCCCCGTGGCGACGCGCGCGGGATCGAAGCCCTTGCCATCGTCGATCACCTCGAGCCGCAGCTCGTCGCCGTCGAGGCGCAGGTGGATGCCGACGCGGCTCGCCTGCGCATGGCGTGCAATGTTTGTCAGGGATTCCTGCACGATGCGCAGGAGCGCACCGACGGTTTCGTTCGGGATCGCCGCATCGATGCGCTCGGCGGCGGTGTCGGCGTCAGTGCCTGCATCGGTGCCCGTTTCGGTGCCTGTGTCGGCGTCCGTCTCCGTGCGGGCGTCGACCACGCCCGTCCGCGCGCCCCGACCGGCCTCGTTCGATGGGCTGGTGATGCAGCGTACCTCGCAAGGCAGGTCGGTGCGCAGCGAGAACTCCTCGGCCAGCGCGATGACGCCCGCCGCCAATCCGAGGCCGCCACCCGGGGGCCGCAGCCGCGCCGCGATGTCGCGGGTGACCTCCATCGTGGTGTCGAGCAGCCGCTGCATGCGCTGAAGCGCGGCGCGCGGCGTGGCCGGGTCCGGCGTGGGCCGGTCGGCCAGGCTGCCCTCGAGCAAGTCGAGCTGCAGCTTGAGGGCCGTCAACTGCTGGCCCAGCTCGTCGTGCACGTCGAGCGCGAGGCGCTGCCGCTCCAGGTCACGCTCGGCCTCCTGGCGGGCCGCCAAATCCCTCAGCTGGGCCTGGGCCTCGGCGAGCGAGACCTCGGCGCGCGCGCGCTCCACCGCAGCCCAGGTGCGCTCGGCGACCTCGCGGACCAGGGCGACGTCGGTGGTCATCCATGTGCGCGGCTGCGCCGACTGGATCACGAGGCTGGCCACCAGCCGGTCCGCCTTGACCAGCGGCACGGCGACGAACGCGCCCGCACCGGCGAGCGCCGCCTGCTCGCGATCACCGGCCGAAAGCCCCGGGTGCACCCCGACGTCGTCGACGACCACCGCGTCTCCCGTCGGCTGGCCCAGCCCCAGCCCGCCGAACGATCCGGCCGGCAGCCGTGCGGCGAGACGACCGACGCCAACGGCATGGTCGGCCTCGACGACGAACGCGTCGCCCTCGACGACGAGGTACGCGACACGGTTCACGCGCAGCCGTCCGGCGAGCAGGCGAGCCGCGGTCGTCTGGACCGCGTGGGGTCCGTGAACCCTCGCCAGCGCGTCGCTGAGCCGCAGCAGGAACTGCTGCCGTGACTCGTTCTCGCGCACCGCGGCCTCGGCCAGCGCCCGCTGCGCGGCGGTCCACAGGCGCTCGGCCACCTCCCGGATGAGTTCGACCTCGCCGCTCGACCAGCGCCGCGGGACGGCCTGATGCACCTCGAACACCGCGACCCAGCGTCCCTCGCGCATCAGCATCAACCCGGCGAACGCGGCGATCTCGACGGCGCGGTACGAGCCGAGCGCGGCCGCGTCGATGCGCGGCTCCCGGGTCACGTCCGGCACCGCCAGCAGGTCGCCGGTGCGATAGGCGGCGACGATCCCGGGGCCGAAGGTCGACAGCGGGGTGCGTTCGAGCAAGGCCGGCACGCCACGCGACCACGACGCGCTCATCACCGCCTCGTGGCCCTGCAGGCTCCACCACACGACGCGGGAGGCGCCCAGGTGCTCGCCGAGCAGGCGCGCGGCCTCCTGCTGCAGCACGCGTGGGTCGGTGAGCGGGCGAACGGCGTCCGCCAGCCGCACCAGGAAGCCCTGCCGCTGCTCGCTGGCGCGCAGCGCCGCCTCGGCGCGCGAGCGCTCCAGGGCCGACCACAGGCGCTCGGCGACTTCCTCCGCAAGCGACACCTCGTCGGCTTGCCAGGCGCGCGGCGCGCGGGACTGGACGAACAGGATCGCGCTCAGGCGCGCCTGCTTCACGAGCGGCACCGCGACGGTCGCACGCGCGTTCACCTTCGCGTGGGCCGCCTGCGCCGCCGGCGTGAGGCGCGGGTCGGCCGAGCTGTCGGCCAGGACGATCGTGCGACCGGCCCGCAGGTCGGCTGCCACGGCCGCGCCGAAGTCGTCCGGCCTGTGCCGCCCGAGGAGGCTCGGCATGGATGGGCCGTGCTGGCGCGTGACGACGAGGGTCTGGCCGTCGCCGCCGTCCTCGGCAAAACCGACCCGATCGGCCCCGAGGTGGTCGGCCAGCAGCCGGGCCGCCGTCGACTGGATCTCATCGGCGTCGTGGAGCGG
Source organism: Ideonella sp. (assembly GCA_025458335.1). Classification (GTDB taxonomy): domain Bacteria; phylum Pseudomonadota; class Gammaproteobacteria; order Burkholderiales; family Burkholderiaceae_C; genus JAIYCR01. The sequence goes on along the minus strand of JALOSQ010000090.1, from coordinate 4,055 downwards.
GCGCAGGGCGTCACCGAGGCCGAGCAGGAAGGCCTGCCGGTGCGCGGCAGCCCTGAGCGCCGCGTCCGCCTGCTTGCGTGCGGTGATGTCCGCGAAGAGCATGCCGAAGCGGTCGACGCCCCACGGAAAGGCGGTCGCCTGGTACCAGCGTTGAAGTGCCGGCACGAAGGCCTCGAGGTGCTGCGGCGAGCCCGTCGCCACCGCGCGCTCGGTGGCGCGCCACCAGATCGGGTCGAGGCCCGCGATGACGTCCCGCACGCGTCGCCCGACGCAGTCTTCACGGCGCAGCCCGGTCAGCGACTCGAACGCGGAGTTCAGTTCGAGCATCCGCAGGTCGACCACTTCGCCATCGGCGCCGCGCACCAGTTCGCCGAGGGCAAAGCCCTCGCTCATCGTCTCGAACAGCGTGCGGTAGTGCTGCTCGCTGGCGCGCAGCGCCGCCTGCGCGCGCACCTGGCGGTAGTAGGCCCAGGTGCGCTCGCCCGCCTCGCGCACGAGCTCGACCTCGGCGGCATGCCAGTGGCGCGGCGCGCGGCTGTGCACGCCAACGGCGCCGACCGCGCGCCCCGACTCGCGCAGCATGACCCGCACGAAGGCCCGGACCTCGGCGGCTGCGCAGGCCTGCCGCTCGTGCACGCTCAGGCGCGCGTCGGAGTCCACGTCGTGGACCACCACCTGGTCGCCGCCCTCGGCGATGCGCGCCAGCGCGCTGCCATGCACCGCGACGCGCAACTGCTCACCGATCGGCGCCACGCCGCGGTGCCACTCGGCCACGACACGGGCGCCATGCCCGGCGAACACCGACAGGCCGCAGCGATTGACGTCCAGCCGCTGGCCCAGCAGGCTCGTTGCGGCAACGGCGACCGCTTGCGGGTCGTCCAGGGTCTGGACGGCGTCGGCCAGGCGAACGAGGAACGCCTCGCGCTGCGCAAGGGCCCGACGGGCCTGGTCTGCGGTCTTGCGTTCGGTGACGTCCCAGGCCGCGCCGAGCAGGCAGGCACGCCCGTCGATCCGGACCGGGGCGGCGCTCAGCTCGAGCCAGCGGAGCGCACCATCGTTTGCCCGGCGGATGCGTACCTCGTCCAGTGGGACCTGCAAGCCGCGGCGGACGCGATCCAGGAGCCCGGTGGCCTTGGCGTGGTCCGCCGGATCGACCAGCGGACGGTAGCGGTCGAGCGTGCCACGCCGCTCGACCGGGCCGAGCCCGAGGATGTCGCCGAGCACGGCATCCGTATAGACCACCCGGGTCTCGAGGTCGACCTCGAAGATCCCGGTCCGGCATACCCGCAGGGCCAGCGCGAGTCGCTGCTCGGCCCGGCTGAGCTGCTCGTTGCGACGCACTCGCTCGTCGATGTCCTGCATCGTGCCGATCAGCTGGCGCGGGCGGCCGTCCTCGCCCTGGTGCAGGACCTGTCCGCGCGCCCGTACCCACAGGTCGTCGCCGGCGGGGCGCCGGTGGCGCAACTCCAGATCCCATCGGTCGACCCGTCCGGAGAGCACGTCCCTCCGGATGGCGGCGGCGCGAGACCGGTCGTCGGGGTGCACCTGCCGCTCCCAGCGGCGCCAGATCCGCCCGAACGCCCCCGGGGGATGGCCGAGCAGCCGCTCGAACTCCGCGGAGAACCAGGCGCTGCCCCGTGCGAGGTCGATGTCGTACACGCCGACCCGCGTCATGTGCAGGCCCATGGCGAGCCGCCGATCGGTCGCCTGCAGGGCCTCCAGCGCCCGATGCGACTCGGTCACGTCGCGGCCGGTGAGCACCAGCCCGGTGACACGCCCCGGCTGGCCCGCGTCGTCCTGCATCGGTGTGAGGCGCGCGTCGAACCATCGCTCCAGCCCCCCCGACCCGATCAGCAACTGCCTGCGCGCCGGCAGCAGAGCCGGTGCCGCCGCGATCGCCTCTCCCCGCCAGTCGGCCAGCGCAGGCGCGTCGCCGGGGGGCGCGTGATCCTCCAGCCGGGTGCCCAGCCAGCTGCGCGGCGCGTCGCCGAGCAGGCGTTCCACCGACGGGCTCGCATACCGGCAGCGCCCATCGGGCTCGAGCACCAGCACCAGGTCGCTGGTGTGCGCGGCCAGCAGGCGGTACAGGTGGTCCGCGATCACGTGCTGGGACTCGCCGGCCGTGGCGGCCTGCGCCGTCCCCGCCACGGTCAGCAGGTGGCGACGCCGGCCGTCCGGGCCGGCGAAGCCCTGCTTGTGCACGCGCAAGGCAAGCAGGCTGCCGTCGCGAGAGACCTGATGCCGCAGGAAGTCCAGGCGCGCGCCGGCGGCCCATGCCGCCTCGTCTGCGGACTGCACCGAGGGTGACTGCAAGGCGAGATGCGGGTATTCGCGTGCCAACTCGTCGTAGCTGCGGCCGCGCAGCACCGCGAGCGGCAACTCGATCATGTCGGTCAGGGCCCGGTTGCCGGCCAGCGCGCGCCCCTGGCCGTCCTTGAGCAGGACCGTCCACGGCAGGTGCAGCGCGATCGCCTCGAAGCGCTCGAGGTCCGGCGGCTCGGCCGCCAGGGCTTCGACCAGCGCGTGCCAGACGGCCTCGAAGTTGGCGCCGTTCGCGTCGCCGTCGAGACCGAAGGAGGCCGATTCCCTGTCCACCGCCCGCATTGTGGCCGCCGTGACCGGCGCGCCCTTCGCAATGCGGCGTTGAGCGCACTCAAGGCCGTGACCGGCGCCTGATCGACGATTGGCCGCCATGGCCTTGGGGACCTCTTCCGTCGACCGGCAGGGGGTGCTGCACCTGTATCACCAGATGCTGCGCCTGCGCCGCCTCTCGCATGCCGGTGGGATGAGCCCGGCCTGGCGCGGCGTCGAGTCGGTGCCGGCCGGCGTGGTCGCGGCCCTGGGTCCGCAGGACGCGGTGGCCAGCGCGGGCGGGGGCGGGCGCGCGGTGGCGGTCCTGCAGGGCGCCGACGCCGCGGAGCTGGGGCAGGCCGGCGAGGCGGCCGGGGATACGGGCGCAGCGGGGTGGGCCATGGCCGCCGCGCTGTCGCTGGCGCGGCGGTCGCCGCGTGGCCAGGGCGTCACGGTCTGCCTGCTCGCGCCCGGCCAGGCCTTCCCCCGTCTGCACGGGCTGGTGCGCCGCGCCGGCCGCGCCCGTTGGCCGGTCGTGTTCGTGCTGCCGCCCCGGCGTGCCCTGCCCCGCGGCGCCTCGGCAGATGCACTGGCCGCGGCGCGACCCGCCCGGCCACGCCAGCTGGCACGTCTCGACGTGGATGCGCTGGACGCCGTGGCGGTTCGCCTTGCCGTGTCCTGGGCCATGCAGCACGCGCGCAGCGGCTCCGGGCCCGTGCTGGTCCAGCCTCGACTGCTCGAGCCCGATTGGTCGGGGGACGGCGGCCAGGCGGCGCTCGGCAACGAGTTCCGGTGCGATCCGATCGAGCGCCTGCTCGCGTGGGGGCGTGATCAGGGCCTCATCGGCCAGTGCGACTGCGTGCGCCTCGAAGGCTTGGTGAGGCGTGAGATCGACGGATTCGTCAGGGGGCGGGGGGGCCGGGCGCCGCAGGCGCCACGCGATGAAGTGGTGAAGCAGACCGTCGATTAGGCCGTCAGGCGTTGCGGGTGCGCGTCCATGGCGCGCGTCGGGCGCTTCAATGCTCGCCGCAACGTCCGGGCCACTGCGACGTCCGTACCTTCAGCATGAGCATGGCGGCACGGTGCTCGAGGTCCAAGAAAATGGCGGCAGTCGCCGGATCCTCATGTCCAAGTCACCTCCAGTGGCACCAGCCGCCAGTGCACCCATCGGCTCGTGAGTGGGGAGGGTCGAAAGTGGCGTGCGCTGTCGGCGGCCGACAGTGGCCGCGACGTCGACTGCGGAAGCGGACGGCTGAACGGTGAACGTCTGCCCCGTCGGACCCTCGACGCCTCGACTGGCGCCAGGGTCTGCTGCCGTTCAGGGAAACAGCCTGCACATGAGGCGTTCGAAGGTGCGTTGCGGCAGCGCAGCCTTCATCCGGGGTATCCACTTGGCCTGGCCGCCGACCGTGCAAGTCAGCGGGGGCACCTCGCTGGCGACGAGGCGCTCGACGGCATCCGCCACATCGGCGGGCTTGACGCGG
>JALOSQ010000089.1 GCA_025458335.1 Ideonella sp. | reverse complement strand
CCGGTCTACACCGCCGCCATCGACGAGCGGCTCGACGAGCACGGCTACATCGTGCCGGGGCTGGGCGACGCGGGGGACCGGATCTTCGGGACGAAGTGAAGCGGCTCGCGGCGGCGGCGTCGCCGGGGGTCGGGTCAGGCCGTGCGGGGCGTCGCCGGGCGCGCTGCCGGCGTGGGCGGTGCCAGCCGTTCGAGGCGTGTCGGCCGCCGCCACGTGGCCGCGGCGAGCACGGCGGTGACCGTCGCCCACAAGGCGGCCACGACGCCGAGACCCCAGGCCAGGACCTCGACGAGGGGCACGGTGAAGTTCCACGGGCGTGCGATGCCGAGAAAAGCGCAGTAGCCCCACAGCGCGGTCGAGATCGACACCGGCAGCGCGACCGACATCGCCAGCGGGCGCAGGTCGCGCATGCTGCGCACCACCCATACGGAACGGCGCGCCAGCGCCGGGAACGTCACCGTGTGCAGCACCACGGCATTGACCACCAGAAGCCCCACGAGCAGCAGCTTGGCCTGCAGCTTGGGATTGGCGAGCGCATCGGGCCGTTCCGCGAGCGCGAGGGCGACGAGCACGCCCCCGGTGGTCACCAGCATGACCAACGCGGCGGCCACCAGGCCGCGCACGAATCCGTTCGGCGGTGCGATCCGCAGCGGCCGCGCCGATGACCCGACAGACCGCCCCAGGTGCGGCCGCAGGGCACCGAGCAGCTTGAGGTCCGCGGCCAGCACGAGACCCACGGCGAGGCATGTGGCCAGCAGGTGGAGATAGACGACGAAGACCTTGATCATGGCGCGGCGGGACTCGCGTGCCGGACAGAACATCCGCACCTTAGCGGGACCGCGCAGGCTTGTCGCACCGACAAGTGCGACGGTTGTCGACAGCTGTGAACAGGCGTGACGGCGCCACGCGGGTCAGAAGCCGAGCGCCGGCAGCACGGCGGCCTGGAACCAGGTCCAGCCGCCGGCCACCGCCGCCAGCCGGAACGCCTTGCCGACCGCGTACAGCGGCAACGCGAACCACGGGTTCAGGCGCAGCCAGCCCGCGGGGCAACGCGAACCACGGGTTCAGGCGCAGCCAGCCCGCGGCCAGGCACAGCGCGTCGCCGAACAGCGGGATCCAGCTGAAGAGCAGCGCGCCGTAGCCCCATCGGTGCAGCCAGGTCATGGCCTTGGGGTTGAGCTTGCCCTTGTTCGGCAGCACCCGGCCGATCACGTAGCTCACCGCCCCGCCCGCGGTGTTGCCGAGGGAGGCGACCGCCAACGCCAGCCACAGGGTCTCCGGGTGTTGCGTGATCTGCGCTACCAGGACCAGCTCGGCACCGCCGGGCAGGATCGTGGCCGACACGAACGCAGCCACGAACAGGCCGAACAGGCCGGCCTCTGAGGAAAACTCGAACATCGGACGGGATGCAGGCCGGCCCCAGAATGGGCGCCGTGCCGGGCGGAGGATCGCGGGACCCGGCATCGTACGGGCGCCGGGCCTGCCGCCTGCCGCCGCCGCCGGGACGGGCCGGGGTTCGCCGTGAAGCCTTGCCGCCGGATGCCCCCCGCGCTTCGAGGAGTGCCCGACGATGCTGATCACCCGCGCCACCTTGCCCGACGGCCGCCAGGGCGTCGACCTGCTCGTGCGCGATGGACGGATCGCGGCGATCGGCCCGAACCTGCCGCGGCCCGAAGGCGTGGAAGTCGTCGACGCCGCGGGCCAGTTGCTCGCGCCGCCGTTCGTCGACGCGCACTTCCACCTCGATGCGACCCTGTCCTACGGCCTGCCCAGGGTCAACGCCAGCGGCACCCTGCTCGAGGGCATCGCGCTGTGGGGCGAGCTCAAGCCGCAGCTCACGCAGGACGCGCTCGTCGAGCGCGCCCTGGCGTACTGCGAGTGGGCGGTGGCGCGGGGCCTGCTGGCGATCCGCACGCATGTCGACGTGTGCGATCCCCGGCTGCTCGCGGTCGAGGCCTTGCTGCACGTGCGCGAACGCGTCAAGGACTGGATGGACCTGCAACTGGTCGCGTTTCCGCAGGACGGGCTGCTGCGCTCGCCCGGCTCGAAGGACAACCTGGTGCGGGCGCTCGACCTCGGCGTCGACGTGATCGGCGGCATCCCGCACTTCGAGCGAACCATGGCCGACGGCGCCGAGTCGGTCCGCTGGCTGTGCGAGCTCGCCGCCGAACGGGGTCTGCGGGTCGACCTGCACTGCGACGAGAGCGACGATCCGCTGAGCCGCCACGTCGAGACGCTGGCCTGCGAGGCGCAGCGGCTCGGCTTGCAGGGCCGCGTCAATGGCTCGCACCTGACCTCGATGCACTCGATGGACAACTACTACGTGTCCAAGCTGATCCCGCTGATGGCCGAGTCGGGCGTGTCGGCCGTGGCCAACCCGCTCATCAACATCACGCTGCAGGGCCGTCACGACACCTATCCGAAGCGCCGCGGCATGACCCGGGTGCCCGAGTTGATGGCAGCAGGCATCCCGGTGGCGTTCGGGCACGACTGCGTCCTGGACCCTTGGTACTCGCTGGGCAGCGGCGACATGCTCGAGGTCGCGTCGATGGGACTTCACGTGGCGCAGATGACCTCGCAGCACGGCATGCGCGCCTGCTTCGATGCCGTGACGACGAATGCGGCGCGCATCCTCGGCCTGAACGAGGGCCGCGGCTACGGCCTCGAGGTCGGGCGGCCGGCCGACTTCGTGCTCCTGCAGGCGGGCGACCCGGTCGAGGCGATCCGGCTGCGCGCCACGCGGCTGCTGGTGGTGCGCGGCGGACGCGTCCTGGCCCGGTCGCCCGCGGCCGTGGCGCAGCTCGCGCTGCCCGGCCGGGACCCGGCGACGGTGGACTGGCGCCTGCGGCGTTGACGGCACGCTCTCGCGGCCCGCGATCGCGAGAAGCAATTGGCGCTGGCCGTGCCCGGGGAGGGGTCGGCAAAACCTGCGGGTCGGGGGTCGACTCCCTAGAATCGATTCGGTCCATGTCACCCAGGGATGCGGGGATGAAGCTGCTCGGTTCGTTGACCAGTCCGTACGTTCGCAAGGTGCGCGTCGTGCTGGCCGAGAAGAAGCTGGACTACCAGCTCGTGCTCGAGGACGTCTGGGGCAGCGATGCGATCCTCAAGGCCAATCCGCTGGGCAAGGTCCCGTGCCTGGTGCTCGAGGGCGGCGAGGCCCTCTTTGACTCGCGCGTCATCGTCGAGTACGTCGACACGCTGTCGCCGGTCGGCCGGCTGATCCCGGAGCGCGGGCGCGAGCGCGCCGAGGTGCGGACCTGGGAGGCGCTGGCCGATGGCATCCAGGACGCCGCCATCCTCGCGCGCCTCGAGCAGACCTGGCCGGGCCGCGCCGAAGGCCAGCGCAGCGACGCGTGGGTGCAGCGCCAGTTGTCGCGGGTGGTCGCCTCCGTTCAGGCCATGTCGCAAGCCCTCGGCGAGCGCCCCTGGTGCTGCGGCAACCATCTGACCCTGGCCGACATCGCCGCCGGCTGTGCGCTGGGCTACCTCGACTTCCGCTTCCCTCAGATCGGCTGGCGCCGCGAGCATGCCAACCTGGCGCGCCTGGCCGACAAGCTGTCCCAGCGCGCGAGCTTCGTCGACACGGCGCCGCCGCCCGCGTGACGCGCCGCCGGGCGCTGCGTGTCGCCCGCCGACACCCCCTGCGGCCCGCCGAGGCGCCGGCTCAGCGCGGCGTCACGCCCGCGAAGCCGGGCACGCATGCACTGAACGAGTCGGCCTGCGCCATCGGCCAGTAGACCCGGAACACCTGGTGGGGCAGTTCGCCCTCGGGCGGCACGTCGATCAGCGAGCCCGGTGGCGTGAACGGCAGCAGGTTGGCCAGCAGCTTGACCGCTCCCTCGTGGGTGCGCCGCACGATGTGCGAGGCGGTGATCTCGCCGGGGTGGTTCAGGCCGGCCGCCTGCACCAGTTCCTTGAGTGCTTCCAGCGTGTTCTCGTGGTACTGGAACACCCGATCGGCCTTGGTCGGCACCACCAGCGCGCGCTGGCGCAGCGGGTCCTGCGTCGTGACGCCGGTCGGGCACATCCCGGTGTGGCAGGTCTGCGCCTGGATGCAGCCGAGCGCGAACATGAAGCCGCGCGCCGAGTTGCACCAGTCGGCCCCCAGCGCCATGAGGCGTGCGATGTCGAACGCGCTCACGACCTTGCCGGCGCACCCGATGCGGATGCGGTCGCGCAGGTTCAGCCCGGTCAGCGTGTTGTGCACGAGCAGCAGGCCTTCCTGCAGCGGCGCGCCCACGTGGTCGGTGAACTCGAGCGGCGCCGCCCCCGTGCCGCCCTCGGCGCCGTCGACCACGATGAAGTCGGGCGTGAGGCCGGTGGCCAGCATCGCCTTGCAGATGGCGAACCACTCCCACGGATGCCCGATGCACAGCTTGAAGCCCACCGGCTTGCCGCCCGAAAGGGTGCGCAGCCGGTCCAGGAAGTGCATCAGCTCGATCGGCGTGTCGAAGGCGCTGTGCCGCGCCGGCGAGACGCAGTCGACGCCAGGCGGCACGCCGCGCGCCTCCGCGATCTCGGGGGTGACCTTCGCCCCGGGCAGCACGCCGCCATGGCCCGGCTTGGCGCCCTGGCTCAGCTTGAGCTCGATCATCTTCACCTGGGGATCGCGCGCGTTCTCGACGAAGCGCTCCTCGCTGAAGCGGCCCTGCGCGTCGCGGCAGCCGAAGTAGCCCGAGCCGATCTCCCAGATCAGGTCGCCGCCGTGCGCGCGGTGGTGACGGCTGATCGAGCCCTCGCCGGTGTCGTGGGCGAAGCCGCCGCGCTTCGCGCCGGCATTCAGCGCGAGGATGGCGTTGGCCGACAGGGCGCCGAAGCTCATGGCCGAGATGTTGAAGACGCTGGCCGAGTAGGGCTGGGCGCACCGCGTGTGCGCGCCGCCGCCGATGGTCACCCGGAAGTCGTGGGTGTCCAGCCGGGTCGGGGCGACGGAGTGGTTGATCCACTCGTAGCCGGCCGCGCCGACGTCGAGTTGCGTGCCGAAGGGCCGCTTGTCCGGGGCGCCCTTGGCGCGCTGGTAGACCAGCGAGCGCTGCAGGCGCGAGAACGGCGTCGCCTCGGTGTCCCCCTCGATGAAGTACTGGCGGATCTCGATGCGCACGTACTCGAACAGGAAGCGCATGTGCCCGATCACCGGGTAGTTGCGCAGGACCGAGTGGCGCGTCTGGCGCACATCGCGCCAGCCCAGCAGGACGAGGAACGCGAAGACGATCGCCGCGACCGCCCCCGTGCCCGTCAGCACCCACACGAAGGCCGACAGCAGGAAACCGGCGCCGCAGGCCATCCAGGCCGTGTAGCGCACCGGGAACACCGTGTTCAGGCGCTCGATCCACTCGTGCATCGCGTCTCCGGCGCCCGCCGTGGCGGGTCAGGGGCGCCCGCCAGCCTCGGGCACATCGGGGCGCCGAGCCGCGACGCGCCGTCCGCCGGACTCAGCGCCCGAAGAATGCCATCAGTTCGGCCGCCGTTTCCTCGGGGCGTTCCTCGGGGATGTAATGGCCGGCATCGATCGTGCGACCGGTGACCTGCCCGGCGCACTGGGCCCGCCACAACGCCAGCGGACGGAAATGGCGGTGCACGATGCCGCGCGATCCCCACAGCACATGCAGGTCGCATGCGACGCGCTCGAGCGCCGCGCGCGAGATGCGGTCGTGCTCGAGGTCGATCGACGCCGAGGCGCGGTAGTCCTCGCACATCGCGTGGATCGTCTCGGGGGTGAAGCAGCGTTCGTAGTCGTCCAGCGCCTCGGGCTCCAGGTGCGCGAGCCCCGAGGCGCCCCAGCGCCCGAGCTTGGTGTGCAGGTACTCGCGCGCGCAGCCCTCGATCATCCGCTCGGGCAACGGCGCCGGCTGGATCAGGTGGAACCAGTGGTAGTAGGCGCGCGCAAAGGCCATGTCGGTGGCCGCGTACATGTCCAGCGTCGGCGCGATGTCGATGACGCACAGCCGATCCACCCGCGCCGGGTGGTCCAGCGCGAGGCGATGCGCGACACGGCCGCCGCGGTCATGGCCGACCACCCCGAATCGCTCGTGCCCGAGCCCGGTCATCAGCGCGGCCAGTTCGGCGGCCATCGCCCGCTTGCTGTACGGCGCGTGGTCCTCGGTGGTGGCGGGCTTGGACGAACCGCCGTAGCCGCGCAGGTCGGGCAGCACGAGCTGGAAACGCGCCGCGAGCGACCGCGCCACGCGGTGCCACAGGGCATGCGTCTGGGGGAAGCCGTGCAGCATCAGCAGCACCGGTGCGCCGTCGGCGCCGCCGGTGCGCAGCCGCACGCGGTGGCCGGCCACCTCGCGCACGTGCAGGTCGAAGCCCTCGAACCAGGCCGGGGTGCTCATCGTCGTCTCCTCGTGTTCGTCGGGCACGGGCCGGTGTCCCAGCGGCCCGCCGCGCAGGTCAATCGGCGCCGGGCCGGCTCGACCGCAGGGCCGTCCAGGCGATGCCGACGCCGGCGGTCAGGCCGGTCGTCTGCCGCACCAGCGGACTGGCGCGGTTGGCGGCACCCGCGACGCTGTCGAGCCGAGTGAAGCCGACCAGGCGCCAGTCCGCGCCCAACGGGACGCTGGCCGAAAGACCGAGCCGCCAGGCGATCAACCCCGCCCGCGCATCGTACGCGGGCCGCGTCGCGGTCGCGAACGCCGGGTCGACCTGATAGAACACGTCGGCGAGACGCTCGTTGCCGATCACGGCACCGAGGCTGGCGGTGGTGCGCCAGCCCGAGGCGCTGCGCCGATCGATCTGCAGTTCGGGCTCGAAGCTCAGGCCACGGGACGCGAGCCGGTCATTGAGGTCGAACACGCCGCGCAGCGGCAGGTCGACCCGCCAGCGCGTGCCGTCGTCGGCCACGTGTGCGTTCCATTTCAGCCGCGGGCCGAACTCGACCAGTGTGCCGAGGTTGGGCATCCCGCGCCGGGCCTCGATCTCGGACGAGGCGGAACCGAAGGCTCCCGCGAAGCCGATGTCGAACTCGAAGCGGGGCGTGCGCACGGCTCGCACACCCACGGTGCTCTGGTCCACCCGCAGGATCGGGCCGCGGTACAGCGCAAACGGCAGCGCCAGCGCCCGGGCCACGTTCTGGTCGGCGCCGGGGTAGGCCTGCTGCGAGACCGCGAACGCGAACGCGCCGAGTTCCCAGCGGGGCAGGGGTTCGGCCGCGGCGGCGACCGGGGCCACGGCGACGAGCGCGCCGCCGGCGGCCCAGCGGCTTGTCGCGAGGGCGCGGCCGAAGCCGCGTCGAAAGGGCGGATGGGGGCGCAAGGGCTAACCTCAGCGAGCGAGATTCGCGAGCGTAGCGGTCCTCCAGGGCGCGCGCGTGGCCGGGGGCATCGGTCGGGTCGACGCTTACACTGCGTCCATTCGCGCGTCGATCCCGGACGACCGCCGCCAACGGCGTGGGTGTCCCCTGCGATCGTGATCTCGGTCGGCCACGTCACCCCCCAGCACCTGCACTTCCCCGACCCGCTGCCGCTGCGCAGCGGCGCGAGCCTGCGCGACTACACCCTGGTCTACGAAACCTACGGCACGCTCAACGCGGCGCGCGACAACGCGGTGCTGGTGTGCCACGCGCTCAACGCCAGCCACCACGTGGCCGGCACCTATGCCGGCCAGGAGCGCAGCGAGGGCTGGTGGGACAACCTGGTCGGCCCCGGCAAGCCACTGGACACGCGCAGGTTCTTCGTCATCGGGGTGAACAACCCGGGTTCCTGTTTCGGGTCGACCGGACCGATGCACCGCAACCCGGACACCAGCAAGGTCTACGGCGCCGACTTCCCGGTGGTCACCGTCGAGGACTGGGTCGACGCCCAGGCGCGGCTGCTCGACCGGCTCGGCATCGAGCGACTCGCGGCGGTGCTCGGCGGCAGCCTGGGGGGCATGCAGGCGCTCGACTGGTCGATGCGCCACCCTCGGCGGGTGGCGCACTGCATCGCGGTGGCCACCGCGCCGAATCTCTCGGCGCAGAACATCGCGTTCAACGAGGTCGCGCGCCGCGCCATCATCACCGACCCCGACTTCCACGGTGGCCACTACTACGACCACGGCGTGGTGCCGCGCCGCGGCCTGCGCGTGGCGCGCATGATCGGCCACATCACCTACCTCAGCGACGACTCGATGGAGGCCAAGTTCGGCCGCGAGCTGCGCAACGGCCACCTCGCCTACACCACGCAGGACATCGAGTTCCAGATCGAGAGCTACCTGCGCCACCAGGGCGACAAGTTCAGCGACTACTTCGACGCCAACACCTACCTGCTGATCACCCGCGCGCTCGACTACTTCGACCCGGCCCGCGAGTTCGGCGGCGACCTGGTTGCGGCTTTCGCCCGCGCGACCTGCCGCTTCCTGCTGGTGAGCTTCACCACCGACTGGCGCTTCTCGCCGGCGCGCTCGCGCGAGATCGTCAAGGCGCTGGTCGACAACCGCGCGGCCGTCAGCTACGCCGAGATCGACGCGCCGCACGGCCACGACGCCTTCCTGCTCGACGACCCGCGCTACCACGGCGTGCTGCGCGCGGCGTTCGAGCGTGTGTGGGCAGAGAGATGAGCGAAAGACGCGACCTCGAGATCGTCGCGCGCCTCGTGCCCGAGGGCTCGCGCGTGCTCGACCTCGGCTGCGGCAATGGCGAGCTGCTGGCCTACCTGCGCGACGCGCGCGGCTGCAGCGGCTACGGCATCGAGATCGACGACGCCAACGTGCATGCCTGCCTGCAGCGCGGGGTCGACGTGATCCAGCTCAACCTCGAGGAGGGGCTGGCGATGTTCGCGGACCGCAGCTTCGACGTCGTGCTGCAGCTCGACACGATGCAGCACCTGCGCAACGCCGAGCGCATGCTGCGCGAGACCGCGCGCGTGGGCCGCGTGGGCATCGTCAGCTTCCCGAACTTCGCCCACTGGCCGAACCGGCTGCGCGTGGCCACGGGCCGCATGCCGGTCACCAAGGCGCTGCCCTACGAGTGGTACGACACGCCGAACATCCGGGTGGGCACGCACGCCGACTTCGAGGTGCTCGCGCGCAAGATCGGCCTGACCGTGCTCGATGCCTTCGGGATCGAGGGCGGCGAGGCGGTGCGGCGCTGGCCCAACTTGCTGGCCAGCGTCGCGGTGTTCAAGTTCCAGGGGCCCTGACCGCGCATCAGGGCGGCTTGGCCGCGGCGCCGGCCGCGGCCCGCGCCGCGGCGGCCTCGCGCAGCGCCTTCAGCTTGGCGCGCGCGTCTTCCTTGGTCACCTGCTCGTCGAGCTTCATCTCGGCGATGAAGCGGCTGGGCATGCCCGGAACCATCTCGCGGCCCTTCTTGCGACGGCGCAGGTGGCTGACCACGAGGCTGCGCTGGGCGCGGGTGATGCCCACGTACATCAACCGACGTTCCTCCTGCAGCCGCTCGGCCAGGCGCTCGGTGGCCGCGGCCGAGCCGTCGTCCTCGTCGCCCTTGCCGGCGAAGGGCAGCAAGCCTTCGTTGACGCCGGCCAGCATCACGTGCGGCCACTCCAGGCCCTTGGCCGCGTGCAGGGTGCACAGCGTGACCGCGTCGGCCTCGTCCGAGCGGTCGGCCAGGCTCGCGATGAGCCCCACGGTCTGCGCCACGTCGAGCAGCGACTTCGCCTCGCTCTGGGTGACGGCGCCGCCGTCGAGGTCGAGCTCGCCGCCGCAGCGCTTGGCGATCCAGTCGACGAAGTCGAGCACGTTGCTCCAGCGCGCGCCAGCGCGCGGCGGCCAGCGCCTCGCGCTCCTCGCCGTCGTAGAGGTGCTGCTCGTAGCCGATCTCCTTGAGCCAGTCGAGCAGCAGCGCCTTGGCGGCCTCGGCGCCGGTGGTCTGCCGGGCGCGCAGTTGCAGGTCGTTCACGTAGCGGCCGAACTCGTGCAGCGAGGCGACCGCCTTGCGCGGCAGCGCGGTCTCGAGGGTGTTGGCGAACAGCGCCTCGAACAGGCTCGTCTTCCAGGTCTTGGCGAACTCGCCGAGCCCGCCGAGCGTCTGGTGGCCGATGCCGCGCTTGGGCGTCGTGATGGCGCGCAGGAAGGCCGGGTCGTCGTCCTCGTTGACGATGAGCCGCAGCCAGGCGACCAGATCGCGGATCTCGGCGCGGTCGAAGAAGCTCTGCCCTCCC
>JALOSQ010000088.1 GCA_025458335.1 Ideonella sp. | reverse complement strand
CCCAATGAGCGTGTCAGGCCATCCTCGCGGGCCCGTCCCGGCGGCCGCGGCGGGGGACGAGCTGGCCCTGGCCTGGGCGTTGAAGGACAGCTGCTACGAGGCCTGGAACACCCATCCGGCCGAGGCGGTCGTGGCGGCCGAGCGTCTCGAGGCGCTGCGCGACGGCCGGCCGGCGGCCGAAGACACCGTGGCCGCGTTGGCGTTCTGGACGCGTGGCATCGCCGAACTGGCCAGCGGCCGTCTGTCGCAGGGGGAGCGTGCGCTGGCCGAGGCGGCGCGGGTGTTCGCTGCGCTCGGCGACCTGCAGCACCGGGCCGAGACGCAGGTGCCGATGGTGATGGCCTTGTCGATGCAGGGCCGGCACGACGAAGCGCTGGCAGTGGCCCGCGCCTGCCGCGCGACCTTCGAGGCAACCGGCGACGAGCGGGCGGCCGCCAAGATCGAGCTCAACACCGCGAGCCTGCTGACGCGTCAGGACCGCTATGCCGAAGCTGTCCCGCTGTACCGGTCGGCTGCGGTGCGCTTCGCGCGGGTGCGCGACCTCGAGCATTCGGTGATGGCCGACATCGGCCTGGCGAACGCGCTCACCTGGAGCCTGGATTTCGATGAGGCGCAGCGCGTCAACGAGCGCGCCCGCATGCGCGCCCGGTCGCACGGGCTGGCGATCCTGGAGGCGCAGGCGGGCCAGGCGATCGGCCGCATCGAGCTGCTGCGCGGCCGCTACCACGCGGCCCTGCGCGAGTTCACCACCTCGCTCGAACGGCTCGAGCAGGCCGAGGCGCCGCCGCAGCGCCTGCTCGACGCCGAGATGTCGCTCGCCGATGCCTATGCCGCCGTCCACCTGTGGCCCGAGGCGCTGTCGCTGCAACAACGGGTGATCGAGCGCGCTGCGCAGCTCGAGGCGCCGACCGAGCTGGCCGATGCACTGCTCGATCGCGCCGCGGTGCGCGAGCGCCTGGGCGACGAGGCCGCAGCGCTCGACGATCTCGCCCGCGCGCGTGCCACCTACGAGGAACAGGAGGCCGACGCCTCTGCCGCCTGGGCCGACCTGCGCGCTGCCGCCTTGCGCCTGCGCCGGGGTGAAGCGCGGGCCGCCCGGCAGGCTGCCGGCGAGGTGGCCGAGCGACTGCAGGCGCTCGGGATCGGTCCCTGGGCGCTCGAGGCCCGGGCGCTGGAGGCGGATGCGTGGATGGCCGAGGCCGCGGCTTCGCCCGACGGGGTCGACGCGGCCGCCGCCCTCGGCCAGGCCGAACAGGGCTATCGCGCGCTGCTGGCCGACGCCGGCACCCTGGCCGCGGCCCAGTTCGCTGGCCACCGCGGGCTCGGGGCGCTGGCCTGGCAGCGTCGCGACGCGGACACCGCACGCCGGCACCTGCTGACGGCCTGCCGGCTGGTCGATGACGCCCGCGCGGCACTGCCCGGCGACGATCTGCGACTCGGCCTGGGGGCCGAGATCGAGCCGGTGCACGACCTGCTGGTGACGATCGACCTGGCCACCGGCGCCCCCGCCGCCCGGGTCATCGAGCGCATCGACGCCGGCCGCGCGCGCGCCCTGGGCCTGGCGCTGCAGGAGGCACCGGCCACGGCCGACGCAGCCTGGGCGTCACAGGATGCCGAACAGGGCGAGGCGCGGACACGCCTGCAGTGGCTGCGCGAGCGCCGGCAGCAGGCGTTGGCCGACGCCGACGCCCCGCTCGTGGCCGATCTCGCCGAGGCGATCGCGCGCGCGGAGTTCGACCTGCTCGAAGCGCACCGGCGCCACGTCGCCCGGGAGGGTGCCGACAGGGCCGCGGTCGGGCATGGCCACGCCGACGGCGACGTCGGCGGGCATCGGCCGGACCCGCTGCGGGTCGACGCGCTGCAAGACGCGTTGGCGCCCGACCAGGCCCTGGTGCTGTACCACCGCCTGGGCGGGCAGCTGCTGGCCGGCGTGGTGACCCGCGACGCGACGGCGCTGCTGCCGCTGTCCGCCCAGGGCCTCGACGAGCGGCTCGAATCGGTGCGGTTCCAGATCGACGCGTGGCGGTTCGGCGCCCAGCGCCTCGCCCGGCACGGCGACCGGCTGCTCGAGCGGGCACGCGCCCACCTGCACGCCGCCTGGCGGCAGGTGTGGGCGCCGCTCGAGCCCCTGCTGGCCGGTCGCCACCGGGTCGTCGTGGTGCCCCATGGGACGCTGCACTACGTCCCCTTCGCCGCGTTGCACGATGGCGCGGGCTGGCTCGCCGAGCGCCTGGAGCTGTGCCTGGCGCCGAGCGCCAGCAGCTGGCTGGCCGCCGCCGCGCGGCCGATGCCGCCGCTGCAGCGGGTGCTCGCCGTCGGGGTCGGCAGCGACGCCTTGCCGCACGTGCAGGCCGAGGTGCAGGCAGTGGCCGACGCTTTCGGTACCGGGGCCTGCGGGGGCAGCGCCCAGCGGCTCGAAGAGGCCGCCGCCACCGCAGCCGCCGTGCGCGCGGCCGCGCGCGGCGTCGACGTGCTGCACCTGGCGTGTCACGGCGAGTTCCGGGCCGACAACCCGGCGTTCTCGTCGATCCAGCTGGCCGATGGCGACCTGACGCTGCATGACCTGCAGCAATGGCGGCTGCCCGTGCCGATGGTGGCGCTGTCGGCGTGCGACACCGCGATGAGCCGCACCGCCGCGGGCGACGACCGCGTCGGACTGGTGCGAGGCTTCCTGGCCTCGGGCACCGCCAGCGTGCTGGCCTCGGGCTGGCCGGTGGACGACGCCTCGACCGCCGGGCTGATGGGCGCGCTGTACCGGGCCCTGGTGCGTGGCGCCACCCCGGCCGCGGCCCTTCGAGAGGCCCAGGCCGGTCTTGCCCGCGCCGGCCAGCATCCGTTTCACTGGGCCGCGTTCTCCGTCCATGGCCGTGGCTGATGCCGGTACGCGGCGGCATCCGCATGCCGGGCGTGCCCGCGGAGGCGCCCGGCCCCCGTGCCAATGCCCAGCGATGCGCCATGCGGCCTGCCCGTGGCACCTGGGCCGGAACCCATGTATCACCGGATGACGACGCCGCTCCGTGGAGCATGGCGGGACTTGCCGGCACGTGCCGTGCCGGCAAGTCCCGCCTGACTCGATCGCCCGCGAACCCTCGACAGGACCTGCCATGCCGACCCCACGCCCGCCGCGCCTGCGCGTTGCCCTGACCAGCCTCGCCGCGGCCGCGCTGATGGCTGCCTGCGGTGGAGGTGGTGGGGATCCGCCGGCGGCCGGCGGTGGTGGTGGCGGTGGGGCTGCAGGCGGGGGCGGCGGACCGAGCGTCGACCCGCTGGTCGCCGACGTCGTCGTGCAACTGCGCACCGGTGCGGCGGTGGCGGCAGTGGCCGGCCGATACGGCCTGACCGTGGTCGAGCAGTTCGGTCGCCGGCCGATCTGGCGGCTGCGCGTCGCGCCGGGCGCCAGCGCCGACGCGGCCGTCGCCGCGCTGCGGACCGACGCGGACGTGCGGTTCGCCGAGCGCAACACGGCCAGCGAGACCCCAGAGGGGCTGCGCCGCAACACGGTGTGGGCCATCGGCGAGGCGAGCCAGTACACCGCGCAATGGGCCCCCACGGCGCTCCAACTGGCGCGGGCACATGCGGTCACCGTGGGCGCGGGCATCCGCGTCGCGGTGCTCGACACCGGCGCCGACCTCACCCACCCGTCGCTGAGCGCCCGGTGGTTGCGCAACGGCAGCGGCGCGATCGTCGGTCGCGACTTCGTCGACGACGACGCGGACCCGTCGGAGGCCGGCCGCTACGACCCCGCCGACCCGGCCAACGCCGGCTTCGGCCACGGCACCCACGTGGCCGGCATCGTGGCGCTCGCCGCGCCGGGCGCAAGCCTGATGCCGGTGCGCGTGCTCGATGCCGCCGGCCGCGGCAACACCTGGGTGCTGGCCGAGGCGATCGCCTGGGCGCTCGACCCGGACGGCAACCCCGCCACCGACGACGGCGCGCACGTGATCAACCTGAGCCTGGGCACCACCGAGCCGACGAACCTGATCCGCTCGGCGGTGGCCATCGCGAGCTGCGAGTTCGACGACGACGACGATGACGACGACTTCGACGACCCGGGCTTCGACGACGACCGCGCCCGCTGCGGCCAGAACCGCGCCGCGGTCGTGCTGGCCGCGGCCGGCAACGGCGGCAGCGACAGCGAGCAGCTCTTCCCCGGCGCCGAACAGGTGCTGGGCTCGCTCGCCGTCACCGCGAGCCGGTCCTCGCGCACGCTCGCCGCGTTCGCCAACTCGGGCGGCTGGATCGCGCTGGCCGCGCCGGGCGAGGGCATCACCAGCACCGTGCCGGGCGGTGCCTGGGGCAGTTGGAGCGGCACCTCGATGGCGTCGCCCTGGGCTGCGGGCGTGGCGGCCCTGGTCCTCACCACCGAGCCGCCGAGCGGCGGCCTACCCGGGCAGGCCGGGCCGCGGCGCTGGACGCCGGAGGAGACCGCGAAGCGGCTGGTCGACCGCACCGCCAACCTGTGCAATGAGTCGCTCAAGCAGATCGACGCCGCCGCGGCTGTTCGCGACGAGGCCGCGCCCGATCCCCCTTGCCCGTGATCGAGGGCAGGCGCCGGCTCCAGACCTGGGCCGCGGCCGCACGGGAGACGCCGGCCGTGCCTCAGGAACGGTTGCGCATCCAGTCGGCCGTGCCGAAGAAGGCCTCGTCGAGCCGCGCAGCCAGGGCCGGGTCGACGCCCTGGTCGCCCATCGCGCGGCGCATGCAGTCGAGCCACTGGTCCCGCTCGGCGATGCCGATCGGGTACGGCAGGTGGCGCATGCGCAGCCGCGGGTGGCCGAAGCGCTCGACGTAGTGCTGCGGCCCGCCGAGCCAGCCGCACAGGAACCAGTACAGCTTGTCGCGCGAGCCGTCGAGCTCGACCGGGTGGATCGAGCGCAGCCGGCGGTAGGCCGGCTCCAGGTCCATCAGGTCGTAGAACCGGTCGACCAGGGCGCGCACGGCGGGCTCGCCGCCGATGCGGTCGAAGGGGGTGGGGCCGGTCAGCGGCGCCTCGTCGTCGGCGTCGGGGCTCATGGCGACATTGTGCCGGCCGGCCCGCGCAGGGCCTGACCAGCACGGCCATCGCGAGGCACCCCCCGCAACTGCAGGCCCGGTCCGGCCGGTCACGTATCGGCGGACGGGTACGGCGCTCGGTGCGCCAGGTGCCGCCGGCACCGCCACGCCGTGTCCCGACCATGACCCTCGCCCTGTTCACTCGCCTGGCTCTGCCGTCACCGTGCTGGTGGCGCCCACGGGCCTCGATGACCACCTGGCCCCGCGGATCGTGTCCGAGCGCATTGCCGAAGGCGTGCGGCGCGTGCTGCCCCGGGCCCGGATCCTGGAGATGCCGCTGCCCGACGGCGGCACGGGCTTCGTCGACACGATGGTCGACGTGCTGGGCGGCGTGCTCCACCACACGGAGATCGACGGCCCCGCGTGCACGCGGATCGGCGCACGCTGGGGCCTCGTCGGCTCGAACGGATCGCGCACCGCGGTGATCGAGGTGTCGTCGCTCGCAGGGGGACCGTCCGGTCCGCGCCGCCTGCCCGATCCGAGCAGCGGCACCAGCGAGGGCGTGGGCCAGATGATCCGGGCGGCGCTCGACGCGGGCGCGAGGCGCATCCTGCTCGGCGGTCGGTCCGACGTCGTGCTCGACGGGGGGCTCGGCATGCTGCAGGCACTGGGGGGCCGCGCCCTCGACGTCGAAGGCCACGAACTCGGCCGCGGCAGCCTCTCGAAGTTGCACCGCCTCGACCTCGACGGGCTCGACGCGCGGCTGCGCGACGTGTCGTTCGAGGTCGCCGCCCACCCGAACCTGCGCCTGCTCGGCTCCGGCGGCGTGGCGCGCCGCTGGGCGCAGGCGCACCGCATCGATCGCGAGCGCGCGGAGGCGCTCGAGCGCCACCTCGCGCGCCTGGCCAACGCCATCGAGCGGGCGACGGGGCGCTGGGTCGGCGGCATGGCCGGCGGGGGCGCCTCGGGCGGCCTCTCGGCGACCGTGGCCGGTGCACTCGGCGGCGCCCTGCGGCCACCACACGAGCTGACGGCGCCCCTGCTGCCGCTGGACGCGATGGTGGAGTACGCCGACCTGATCGTGACCGCCGACGCCTGCCTGGACGAGCACAGCGCCCACGGCGGCGTGCCGGCGCTGCTCGCGCAGCGGGCCGTCGGTCGCCGCGTGCCGGTCATTGCCCTCGGGTGCTGTGTCTCCGAGCGGGCGAGCCTGGGGCTGCCGGCCGGGCTGGAGGCCTGCGTGCCGCTGGCGCCGCGCGCCTGCACGGCCGAGGAGCTGTCGCGCCACGCGCGGCACTGGATTGCAAGCGCGGCCGAGCGTGCCGTCCGCCTGCTGGCAATGGGCCGCCCGCTGGACCTCGGACCGCCACCGACGGGTGCGGGCGGCGGTGCGGCGGCGCCGGACGCGGCCGACTGAAGCGCCGACGGCCCTCAGTCGCGGCCGAGCAGGCGCGTGGCGATCGCGCCGATCGCCTGCGCCGCCGGCGTGCCCGGCAGCGCATCGAACAGCAGTTCGCGCCGCTGGACCGACTCGCGCACTGCCGCATCGACCGGCACGTCGCCCATGAACTCGAGCTTGAAACCCGGGTCGGGGCCCGGCAGGAGCGGGGCGACGAACCGGTCGACGACCTGCTGCAGCTGGCCGCGGATCGCGCGGCCCTCGTTGGCGCGGCTCGACTGGTTGACGACGAGCCGCACGTGGCGGCGATGCTGCTGCTGCGCGAGCACCTTGACGGTCGCGTAGGCGTCGGTGAGCGAGGTCGGCTCGGGCGTGGCCACCACCAGCACCTCGTCGGCCAGCGACACGGCGTAGAGGACCACGTCGGAGATGCCGGCGCCGGTGTCGAGCAGGATGTGGTCGTAGCGCGGCGCCACGGTGTCGATGATGTGCTGGAGCTTCTCGCGCACGTCGGGCGTGAGGCGCGAGTACTCGACCAGGCCCGAGCCGGCCAGCAGCACCGAGAAGCCGCCAGGCGCCGACAGGATGGCCTGCTCCAGCGGCACGCGGCCGGTGAATACGTCGTGCAGCGTCACCTTGGGGAGCAGGTTGAGCACGACGTCGAGGTTGGCCAGGCCCAGGTCGGCGTCGAGCACCAGGACCTTGCGGCCCTGTCGCGCCAGTGCCGCGGCCAGGTTGGCCGACACGAAGGTCTTGCCCACGCCACCCTTGCCGCTGGTGACCGCCATGATGCAGGCGCGTCGCGTGCGCGGGCCCTCGGCCGCCGCCGGGGTCGCCGCCTCGGCGCGATCGGGTGCCGCGGCCCCGGCCGGGGACACGGAAGGATCGGCGGCAGGCATGGCAGTGGCGGTCATGGGTCGAGATCCTGGAACGCAGAGGCCGCGAACAGCAGGCCCTTCTCCTCGGCGCTGACCGATGTGACCGGCGGCATCTCGAGGTGGGTTCGGTTGCGGCCCGCGGCCTTGGCACGGTAGAGCTGCTGGTCGGCACGCTCGATCCACAGCGCCGCCGAGGTGCGCACCCACTTGGGCGCGAAGGCGCCCCCGATGCTCACGGTGACCTGCAGCGCCACGCCCGGGGCCACCGGCACCGAACGCGTGTGGATGCCGGCGCGGATGCGCTCGGCCACGGTGTGCCCGAAGGCCGGCTCGCAGTTGGGCAGGATGACCGCGAACTCCTCGCCGCCGAAGCGCGCGACGGTGTCCATCGGCCGCACGCAGTCGGCGAGCGAGCCGGCGACGGCGCGCAGCACCGCGTCGCCGGCCGGGTGTCCGTAGGTGTCGTTGACCTTCTTGAAATGGTCGATGTCGAGCAGCAGCAGCAGCGCGGCCTCGCCGGCCCGGGCGACGCGGTCGATCTCGGCGGCGAGCGCGGCCTCGAAGTGGCGCCGGTTGGCCAGGCCGGTGAGCGCGTCGCGGCTGGACAGCGTGCACAGCGCGTCGACGAGCGCCTGCACGCCCGCCGGTCCGGGACGCCGGGGGCGTCGCGGGAGGCGTCCATCGCGGCAGCGAGCGGCAGCGCAGGCGTCACGGGCAGGGCAGCGGGGCGATCCGCGGATCGGGGCGGGCCTGGCCGGCCCGGGCATCCCGCCGCAATTCGGCGGGTGTCGTTCAGCACCCTTCGGGGCGCTGTCCGGGCCAATGTAGCGCCGCCCCCGCGCCCCGAGCCTCGGATCTGGGGCCACAACACCGGTCATCTCCGGCGCCGGCGGGCGACTCAAGCCCGGGAGACTGCGTCCGATATTCCGAAAGCGACCCTGTGCCGCAGGCCTCGCCCGCACCGCCGTCCGGCGCCGCGATGCCCGAAAGCCGACACCCGAACAATGACTGCCCTGCCCTCCCCCGCCGAACATGCCGCGTTGCGCGCCGGGCTTCCCGGCGCGGCCCCGAACGACCAGGCTGACGCGCAGTTCGCCTTCGGCCGCAGCGACTTCGAGCGCGTGCGCCGCCTGATCCGTGAGCACGCCGGCATCAGCCTGAACGAGGGCAAGCAGGCCATGGTCTACAGCCGCCTGTCACGGCGGCTGCGCGACACCGGGCACGGCAGCTTCACCGCCTACCTGGACGCGCTCGAGCAGGCGGGACCCGGCCCGGAGTGGCAGGAGTTCGTCAACTGCCTGACGACCAACCTCACCGCGTTCTTCCGCGAGGAGCACCACTTCCACGACCTCGCGCGCGAGCTCGAAGGCCGACGCGGCGGCCCGATCCGCATCTGGTGCAACGCCGCCTCCACGGGCGAGGAGCCCTACTCGATCGCGATGACGGTGACCGAGGCGCTCGGCAACGCCGGGGCCGCGAAGATCGTCGCCAGCGACATCGACACCAAGGTGCTGGCGACCGCCGCCGCGGGCGTGTACGGGGCCGATGCGCGCGGCCTGACGCCCGAGCGGCTGCGCCGGCACTTCCTGCGCGGCACGGGCGCCAACAGCGGCCGCATCCGCGTGAAGCCCGAACTGGCGCGCGCGATCGACTTCCGCGTGCACAACCTGATGGCGCCGCGCTGGTCGTTCGAAGAGGGGTTCGACATCGTGTTCTGCCGCAACGTGATGATCTACTTCGACGCCCCCACGCAGCGGCAGGTGCTGGAACGCATCCACGCCGCGATGAAGCCGCGCAGCGTGCTGTACGTCGGCCATTCCGAGAATTTCACCGACTCGAAGGACCTGTTCCGCCTGCGCGGAAAGACGGTCTACGAGCGGGTCTGAGGACCTGGCCATGCCTGCAAGCCCGTTTGCCGCGCCGCCGCCCAGGTCCGTCGGCACGCCCGTCGCTGCCACCCGACCGGTGGTGGGCGCGTCCCTGGGCGCCGCTGCACCCTCGGCGCGCTCCGGCGATCGCCTGGCGCGCCTGAAGGCGCAGACCCGCAAGCCCGGGGAGGCGAGCTTCTTCTACTACGACGCGCGCTTCGCCAACGACGCGGTGAAGATCCTGCCGGGCGAGTACTTCGTGCACGACGAGGACATCCTGATCACGACGACGCTCGGCTCGTGCATCGCGGCCTGCCTGTGGGACCGCGAGAAGCGCATCGGCGGCATGAACCACTTCATGCTGCCCGACGGGCAGGGCGACTCGGGGCGCTACGGGTCCTTCGCGATGGAATTGCTGATCAACGAGATGCTCAAGCGCGGCGCGTCGCGCCCGACGCTGGAGGCCAAGGTGTTCGGCGGCGGCCAGGTGATCAGCGGCATGAACACGATCAACGTGGGCGAGCGCAACACGCAGTTCGTGCTCGAGTACCTCAAGACCGAGCGCATCCCGGTCGTCTCGAAGGACGTGATGGACGTCTACCCTCGCAAGGTCTGCCTGCTGCCGGCCAGCGGCAAGGCCATGGTCAAGCGCCTCGCGCCCGCCAACCCCGAGGCGCTCATCGCGCAGGAGCGCGCCGCGGCGCAGGCGCCGGTGGCGTCCAACCCCGCGGCCGGCTCGGTCGACCTGTTCTGAGGGGTCGGCGATGGCCCGGACACGCGTGGTGGTGGTGGACGACTCGGCGCTGGTGCGCGGGCTGCTCGCCGAGATCATCAACCGACAGCCCGACCTGGAGTGCGTGGGGGCGGCGAGCGACCCGCTGGCTGCGCGCGAGATGATCCGTAACCTGAATCCCGACGTCATCACGCTCGACGTGGAGATGCCGCGCATGGATGGGCTGGACTTCCTGGGCCGCCTGATGCGCCTGCGGCCGATGCCGGTGGTGATGGTCTCCACGCTCACCGAGCGCGGCGCCGAGGTGACGCTGCGCGCACTCGAGCTCGGCGCGGTCGACTTCGTGGCCAAGCCGAAGATCGGCGTGGCCGACGGCCTCAAGCGCCTGGCGCAGGACATCACCGACAAGATCCGCATCGCCTCGAAGGCGCAGTTGCGTCGCCCGGCGCCGTCCACGACGACACCTGCCGCCGCGGGCCGTCCCGGCGTCGGACCGGGCGCCGGCAGCGTCGGCCTGTCCGCGCCGCCGGCCCTGGGGCGCCTGTCGACCGAGAAGATCATCTTCATCGGCGCCTCCACCGGGGGCACCGAGGCGACCAAGGAAGTGCTGCTGCAACTGCCCGCCGACAGCCCGGCGGTCGTGATCACGCAGCACATGCCACCCGGCTTCACCAAGAGCTACGCGGCGCGCCTCGACGGCCTGTGCCGCATCCGCGTGGCCGAGGCCAAGGACGGCGAGCGCATCCTGCCCGGCCATGCCTACATCGCACCCGGCGGCCTGCACCTGAGCGTGGAGCGCAGCGGCGCCAACTACATCGCCCGTGTGCAGGACGGCGAGCCCGTCAACCGCCACAAACCTTCGGTCGAGGTGCTGTTCCGCTCGGCGGCGCGCGTGGTCGGCCCGAACGCGCTGGGCATCATGCTCACCGGCATGGGCGCCGACGGTGCGAAGGCCATGCGCGAGATGCGCGACGCCGGCGCCTTCAATCTTGTGCAGGACGAGGCCAGCTGCGTGGTCTTCGGCATGCCGCGCGAGGCGATCGCGGCGGGCGCGGCCGACGAGGTGCTGCCGCTCGGCCAGATCGCGCCGCGCCTGCTCGAGAAGCTGCGCGCGGCCGGCACGCTGCATCGGGTCTGAGGCCGCCGCCCGCGCACGCAGCCGGCGCGGTCATGTCGCCAGGAACATCCCCTGCAGGTCGGACAGGAAGTCGAGCCCGCGCGCGCTCGGCCGGATCCACTCGGCCCCCGGCGCGCCGTCGCGCAGCAGCAAGCCGCGCGCCAGGGCCTGCTCGAGCGTGGCCGCCACCGTCGACAGCGGCGCATTGAGCATGAACTCGAAGGGCAGCGCGGCACGACCGACCTCGTCCTCGTTCGACACGGCCTGGCCGGCCAGTGCCCGGTCGATGTAGGTCATCGGCTCGCGCCAGCGCACCTGGCGAACGATGCGGTGGGGGAAGCTCAGCTTGCCGTGCGCGCCAGCGCCCAGGCCCAGGTAGTCGCCGAAGCGCCAGTAATTGAGGTTGTGCGCGCAGCGGTGGCCCGGCCGTGCGAACGCCGACACCTCGTAGCGCTCGAGCCCCTCGGCCGCCGTCCGCGCGGCGACGAGGTCGAGCATCTCGCTGGCCACGTCATCGTCGGGCAGCGCGGGCGGGTGCACCGCGAACATCGTGTTGGGCTCGATCGTGAGGTGGTAGATCGACAGGTGGGGCGGCGCGAAGCCGAGCGCGGTATCCAGGTCGCGCTGCAGCGCGGCGAGGTCCTGGCCCGGCAGGGCATACATCAGGTCGAGGTTGAAGGTCGCGAAGGCCTGCGCGGCCTCGGCCACCGCGGCGCGCGCCTGCGCCCCGTCGTGCACGCGGCCCAGGCGCGCGAGCGAGGTGTCGTCGAAACTCTGGACGCCGATCGACAGTCGCGTCACGCCGGCGTCGGCAAACGCGCGGAAGCGGTCGCGCTCGAAGGTGCCCGGGTTCGCCTCGAGCGTGATCTCGCAGCCCGGCCCGAGCGGCAGGCGGGCGCGCAGGTCGCCGATCAGGCGCGCGATCGATGCAGGGCTGAACAGGCTCGGCGTACCGCCCCCGATGAACACGCTGTGCACGCGCCGCCCCCAGACCAGCGGCAGCGCCGCGTCGAGGTCGGCGCACAGTGCGTCGAGATAGCGCGACTCGAGTTGCGACGGCAGCGGTGACATGGCAGACGTGCTCGCGTCGAGAGCCGCCACCGGGGCCGGTGACTTCCGCGGCAGCAGCGCCACCTGGCGTTCAGCCGCGGCCCCGCCGCCGGGGTCGAGCGGCCCGGCACCGCGCCACTCGTGGCTGTTGAAGTCGCAGTACGGGCACTTCTTCAGGCACCACGGGAGGTGCACGTAGACCGCCAGCGGCGGCAGCGTGGGCAGCGACAGCGTGCCGGGGCGCAGGAAGCGCGCGGCGGCGTCGGCCGGCGCGACGGGCGAGGGGCTCACCGCCTCACCCCAGGTGCCAGGCTTCTCGCATCAGCTCGCGCAGCCGGGTCACGGCACGGCCGCGGTGACTGATCGCATTCTTGCGCTCGGGGGCGAGCTCGGCCACGGTGGCCGACTCGCCCGCGATCCACATCAGCGGGTCGTAGCCGAAGCCGCCGTCGCCTCTCGGCGCCGGCAGGATCTCGCCCGGCCAGCGGCCCACCGCAACCAGCGGCTCCGGGTCGTCGGCCGAACGCAGCGCGACCAGCGTGCTCACGAAGGCGCAGCGCCGGTCGACGACCCCGGCCAGGGCCTGGAGCAGGCGGGCGTTGTTGGCGGCGTCCTGGCGCCGCCGCGTGGCTTCGCGGTCGGGCAGCGGCTCGACGACGCCCGCGTAATGCGCCGAGATCACGCCCGGCGCGCCGCCGAGCGCGTCGACGCACAGGCCGGAGTCGTCGGCGATCGCGGCACCTCCACTGGCGCGGGCCGCGTGCCGGGCCTTGGCGAGCGCGTTCTCGATGAAGGTGGCGTGCGGCTCGTCGGCCTCGGTCACGCCGAGCGCCGACTGCGCCACCACCTCGAGCGGCAGGTCAGCCAGCAGTGCGCGCAGCTCGGCGAGCTTCTTGGCATTGTTGGACGCAAGGACGAGGCGCATGTCGGGCTCTGCAGGAGTCGGCACGAAGTGTCGCGCAGCCGCGCCCGGCGGGTCGCGCCGAGGGGCTCAACGCGCCGCGGATGCCGGCAGCGGCAGCGCGAGCGCTGCCTGCTGATGGTCGAGCAGTTCGCGGATGCCGCGTTCGGCCAGTGCGACCAGCCGGTCCATCTCGCTGCGCCGGAACGCGGCGCCCTCGGCGGTGCCCTGCAGCTCGACGAAGCCGCCCTCGGCGGTCATGACGACGTTCATGTCGGTGTCGCAACCCGAGTCCTCGCCGTAGTCCAGGTCGAGCAACGGACGACCACCGACCAGGCCCACGGAGACCGCCGCGACCGCGGTCCGCACGGGCGAGGCCTCGATCAGGCCGCGGGCCTGCAGCCAGCGCACCGCGTCGACCGCAGCCACGTAGGCGCCGGTGATCGCGGCGGTGCGCGTGCCACCGTCGGCCTGCAGCACGTCGCAGTCGAGGTGGATCGTGCGCTCGCCGAGCGCGGCGAGGTCGAACACGCAGCGCAGCGAGCGGCCGATCAGCCGCTGGATCTCCTGGGTGCGGCCACTCTGCTTGCCCTTGGCGGCCTCGCGGTCGCCTCGGGTGTGCGTGGCGCGCGGCAGCATGCCGTACTCGGCCGTGACCCAGCCCTCGCCGCTGCCGCGCTTGTGCGGCGGGACCTTCTCGTCGACGGACGCGGTACACAGCACCCGCGTGTCGCCGAACTCGACGAGCACCGAGCCCTCGGCATGGCGCGTGAAGCCGCGCGTCAGGCGCACGGGGCGGAGCTGGTCGTCGGCGCGGCCGAAGGAGCGTGGGGCAGGCGTGGGGTCCGTCATGGTGGGCTGTTCGGCGGCAGCCGACATCCGGACGCCGCGGGGAGGATCGGTGATCCGGGCGCGACGGCAGGCCGCGCGGCCGGGTCAGGGCTTCTTCTGCTGTGCCGAGCGGCGGATCGCCTCGTTGATCTCGCGGATCGAGCGCTCGATCTCGGCCTCGTCGAGTTCGTCGGGGCTGTCGTCGCCGACGCTCGCCTGGATGGTCGAGGCAAACACCTCGTCGCCAAGCGAGTCGGTGGAGATGCCGGCGCCGACCTCGGCGTCCTCCGCCGCCTCCCACTCCATCGCCAGCACCGAGACGTTGTCGCACTTGGCGCCGCCGGCGCGCAGGGCCTGCTCGACCATCTCGGGGACCGAGTCGGACACCGGGCGGGAGGCGACCAGCTCCGTGATCGCCGCGTCGCTCAGGTTGCCCCACAGGCCGTCGGAGCACAGCATGACCCGATCGCCGCGCTGGAGGATCAGCGGACCCACGGTGTCGACCACCGGTTTGCCGGGGCTGCCCAGGCAGGTGAACAGCACGTTGCGGTTGAACCGGTCGCCCATCGGGACGACGTGCGACAGCGCCTCCTGCAGCTCGGAGTACGAGTGGTCCCGCGTGCGGGCGATCAGCTTGTCGCCGCGCACCAGGTACAGCCGCGAGTCTCCGCAGTGGGCCCAGAAGGCCTGGTTACCCTGCAGGATGCAGGCGACCAGTGTCGTGCGCGGCGTGTCGATCAGCGCCTTCTGCGTGGCGTAGCGAAGCAGCTGGTGATGGCTGGCCAGCACACCTTCGTTCAGGAACCGCAGCGGGTCCTTCAGCGTGGGCTTGGCGTCGCGCTGGAACATCGCGGCCATCGTCTGCAAGGCGAGCTGCGAGGCCACCTCGCCCTCGGGGTGACCGCCCATGCCGTCGGCCAGCGCGAACAGACCGGACTCCCGCGTGTAGCAGTAGCCCATGCGGTCCTCGTTCTTCTCGCGGCCGCCCTTGCGGCTGACCTGGTAGACGGAAAAGCGCATGCGGGTGACCGCCGTCGTCAGGCCTTGCTGCCGGAGGTGAGGTTCTCGAGCTGCAACTTGAGCCGCTCGCTGAACGTGAGCTTGGTGTATCGCCGCTCGGTCTCGCGGGCGAGCTCCTTCTGCAGTGCGAACACCGACTGCGGGCGCGACAGCGGATCGAGCGACATGCACCACTCGGTGACCTCGATCAGGTTGTCCGAGTAGATGTTGCGCAGGCGCGAGAGGCTCAGCGCAAGGCGGTCCTTCTCGATGCGCTGCGGCGCGTCGTTGGGCGGGTAGCCCTGCATGCAGGCGTAGATGCAGGCACCGATCGCGTAGATGTCGGTCCACGGGCCGAGCGTGCCGTCGCGGCGGTACATCTCGGGCGCGGCGAAGCCGGGCGTGTACATCGGGCGGATGAAGTTGCCCTCCTTGCTCAGCACCTCGCGCGCCGCGCCGAAGTCGAGCAGGACCGCCTTGTTGTCGTTGGTGATGAAGATGTTGGCCGGCTTGATGTCCAGGTGCAGCATCTTGTGCTGGTGGACGATGCGCAGGCCGCGCAGGATCTCGTCGAACAGGCTGCGGATCGTGCTCTCGCGGAACACCTTGTCGCGCTTGAGGTCGCGCGCCGTCACGATGAAGTCCTGCAGCGTGTCGCCCTGCAGGTAGTTCATCACCATGTAGACCGTCTCGTTCTCGCGGAAGAAATTGAGAACGGACACCACGCTCGGGTGGCTGATCTGCGCCAGCGAGCGGCCTTCCTCGAAGAAGCTCTTCAGCCCGAGCCGGTACAGCGGCTGCTTCTCGGGCTTGACGCGCGGCGTGAGCTCGCCGGCGGCCCGCTCGGCGAGCGACGCCGGCAGGTACTCCTTGACCGCGACGAGCCGCTTGTCAGGGTCCTCGGCGACGTAGACGACCCCGAAACCGCCGGCCGCCAGCTTCTTCACGATCTGGTAGCCGCCCACCACGGTGCCCGCCGGCAACGGAGCGGGTTTGGGCTTGGACATAATCGTGTTTTGCCGGCGCAAAAAGTGCCATGTCAGTCTACAGCATGACCGGTTTCGCCAATGCTGGCGACACACGGTCTTACGAGTCGAAGGGCGACGCAGATCACGCTGCCGGCGCCCCGGGCAGGCCCGCGGTCGCGGTCGACGCGCGCTCGGTCAACGGCCGCTTCCTCGACGTCGCGATCCGCCTGCCCGACGAGCTCCGCAGCCTGGAGCCCGCCATCCGCGAACTGGTCACCGCGCGGGTCCGGCGCGGCAAGGTCGAGATCCGCGTGCACCTGGGCCGCGACGACGGCGAGCGCTGGCCCAGCCCGCGTGCCGACCAGCTCGGCCGCCTGTCGGCGCTCGAGGACACGGTGCGCGCCTGGTTGCCGCGCGCGGCGCCGCTGACCGTCCACGAGGCGCTGCAGTGGTGCCGCGCCGGCAGCCCGGCGCCCCAGGCCGACGAGGTGGTGCTGGCGTGTGCCCGGGCCGCGGTGGACGGCCTGCTGGCCGCCCGCGAGCGCGAGGGGGCGGCGCTCGCCCGCGGCCTGCGGGAGCGGGTCGCCGGCCTGCGCGCCCTGGCCGACCGCGCCGAGCCGCTGGTGCCGCAGTCGGTCGCCCGCCAACGGGAGCGGTTCGTCGAACGCTGGAACGAGGCGCTCGCCGCCGGCAGCGGCGGCACCGCCCTGCCGGCGGGTGGCGAGGCGGCGCTGGCCGAGCGTGCGCTGGCCGAGGCGGTGGCCTACGCGGTGCGCATCGACGTGGCCGAGGAGCTGCTGCGCCTGCGCTCGCACCTGGATGCGATCGACCAGTTGCTGGCCAAGGGCGGCGAGGTCGGCAAGCGCCTGGAGTTCCTGATCCAGGAGCTCCAGCGCGAGGCCAACACCCTCGGGTCCAAGTCCACCAGCCTCGAGCTGACCGCGATCTCGGTCGACATGAAGGTGCTCGTCGAGCAGTTGCGCGAGCAGGTGCAGAACCTCGAGTAGCGCCCAGGCAGGGGCCTGCAGGCCCCTGCGCCAGGCATCCGTTGGGCCTCCAGCCCCCGCCACCGGCCTCCCGCGCGGTCGCGACGGCGTCGGCGTTCGGCAGCGACCGCGGTCTGCGGGCCTGCGGTCACAGCGGCCCGCCACGCGGCGGGCCGGCCCGCGTCGGCGATCGCACCAGCCAGCGCCGGACGATCCACACGGCCAGTGCCAGCGCGACGATCACCGCGAACACTGCGTACGGGTGCAGTGCCGTGGCCCAGGCATCGATCTGCTCGAACAGGCGCGCGTACACGACGATGGCCAGCGCCGTGGCCGACAGCACCACGGTCAGGTTGACCAGCACCCGCAACCCGATCAGGAAGCCGATGATCGCGCCGACGACCGGCCCGGTCATCCAGAACGGCAGGAACACGAAGACGAACAGTCCGAGGATGCCGAACCGGCGCACGCTGCCGCGACCCGATTCGGCCGCCACCCGCAGCCTCTCGAGCTGGGGGGCGATGCGGCGGGTGTCGATCAGCTGCTGCCAGCCGAGCACGAACAGCGGGTACACGACGAGCACCTGCGCAGTCTCGACGGCGAGGTTGAGCACGATCAGCTCGAGCGGCGCGATGCCGCTCGCACTGCCGAAGCTCATGCCCGCGCCGCGACCGATGACCAGGTTCAGGCCGACCACGGCGGCATAGTTCAGCGTTGCCGCCGGCGCCAGCATCAGCCCCACGCCCACCGCCGCGCCGATCGCCGCCGTCATCGCCAACCCGACGGCTAGCAGTCGCCCCTCGGTGCGGCCGAGCAGGGCGCGCCAGCCGGGCGTGGGGGTGTCGGCGCGGCGCGCGAGGGGGAGATCCGGGGGCGGCATGGGCAAGCAGGCCCATCATGCCGTCTCGCGCGCACGTGCAATTGCGCTCGGGCAAGCGCGTGGACGGGGCGCGCACGGCCGGCACGCGACACAATGCGGGCCTGCGGCAATCGCCGAGCAATCGCCAAGTACAGGGCGTGCAGATCCCACGGACGGCCCGATGGACTACCCCGGCAACCTCTTCGTCGTGGCCGCCCCCAGCGGGGCCGGCAAGTCCAGCCTGGTCAAGGCGCTGCTGGAGCTCGACTCGCACCTGGTCGTGTCGGTCTCCCACACGACCCGCGCCCCCCGCGGCCAGGAGGTCGACGGGCGCGAGTACTGGTTCGTCGACGAACCGCGCTTCCGCCGGATGATCGAGGACGGCGAGTTCGTCGAGTGGGCCGAGGTGCATGGCCACCTGTACGGCACCTCCCGCGGCGCCATCGAGGCGCGTGTGGCCGACGGGCACGACGTGGTGCTCGAGATCGACTGGCAGGGAGCCCTGCAGATCAAGCGCCTGTTCCCGAACGCCGTGCTGGTGTTCATCCTGCCGCCGAGCTACGAGGAGCTCCTGCAGCGCCTGAAGCGCCGCGGCGAGGATGGTCCCGAGGTGATCGAGCGGCGCATGGCGAATGCCCGCATCGAGGTGGCACAGGCCCGGCACTTCGATTACGTGATCGTCAACTCGCTGTTCGAGTCGGCGTTGTTCGACCTGAAGACCATCGTGCACTCGCAGCGGCTAAAATTCGAGGCTGTCCGCCGCAGCAAGGGTCCGGTGTTCCGTGCCCTGGGCCTGGACGCCCCCGGTGCCTGACACCAAAGCATCCGCTGCGCCGCCCGCCCTCTACCCGGAACCGCCATGGCCCGCATCACCGTCGAAGACTGCCTGCAGAAGGTGCCCAACCGCTTCCAGCTGGTGCTGGCCGCTACCTACCGGGCCCGCATGCTCAGCCAAGGCCATGCGCCGAAGGTCGAGACCAAGAACAAGCCCGGCGTGACCGCTCTGCGCGAGATCGCCGCCGGCGAGGTCGGCCTGGAGATGCTGCGCAAGGTCCCGACCTGAAGCTGGCCCGGCCGCCAGGCCGGCGCCTCGACTCCCCTCTCCTGCCGTCACCGGGCCCAGCGGCTACATTCCGCGCATGGGCTCCCGCTCCGCCCCGGAAAGTGCGCTGCAACGCCTGGTGGCATGGCGTGACCGCTTTCCGTCGCTCGCGCCGCGCAAGGCCGAGCCGGAGCCTGTCGGCGCCGCCGCCGCCTCCTTCGCGGCGCTGACGCACAAGCTCGACTACCTCTCGGCCGCCGACATCAAGCTGGTCCGCGAGGCCTACCGGTTCGCCGACGAGGCGCACCTGGGCCAGTTCCGCGCCAGCGGCGAGCCCTACATCACGCACCCCATCGCGGTGGCCGGCCTGTGCGCCGACTGGAAGCTCGACGTGCAGGCCATCATGGCCGCGCTCATGCACGACGCGATGGAGGACTGCGGCATCGCCAAGTCGGAGCTGATCGAGCGCTTCGGCGCCCCGACCGCCGACCTCGTCGACGGCCTGACGAAACTCGACAAGCTGCAGTTCAGCACCCGCGAGGAGTCGCAGGCCGAGTCGTTTCGCAAGATGCTGCTGGCGATGTCGCGCGACGTGCGTGTCATCCTCATCAAGCTGGCCGACCGCATGCACAACATGCGCACGATGCTGGCGGTGCCGGCCTCCAAGCGGCAGCGCATCGCGCGCGAGACGCTCGAGATCTACGCGCCGATCGCGCATCGCCTGGGCCTGAACCAGGCCTACCGCGAACTGCAGGAGACCGCGTTCCAGACCCTGCAGCCGTGGCGGCACGCGGCGTTGGCCAAGGCCGTCGAGTCCTCGCGCGGGCACCGTCGCGACCTGGTCGAGCGGGTGCGCCGCGAAGTGGAGAAGGCCTTTTCCGCGGCCAAGCTGTCGGTGTCGGTCAGCGGCCGCGAGAAGACGCTCTACTCGATCTACCGCAAGATGCGCGACAAGCACCTGAGCTTCGCGCAGGTCAGCGACGTGTTCGGCTTCCGCATCGTGGTCGAGAAGCCGCTCGACTGCTACCTGGCGCTCGGCGTGCTGCACCAGCTGTACAAGCCGGTGCCCGGGCGCTTCAAGGACTACATCGCGATCCCCAAGGCCAACGGCTACCAGTCGCTGCACACGACCCTGGTCAACCCGCTGGGCACGGCGGTGGAGTTCCAGGTCCGCACCGAGCAGATGAACGCGGTGGCCGAGAAGGGCATTGCCGCCCACTGGATGTACAAGTCCAAGGGCGCCGGCAGCTCTGCGCAGGAGGCGCAGCGGCTGGGCTCCGTGTGGCTGCAGTCGCTGCTCGACATCCAGGACGAGAC
>JALOSQ010000087.1 GCA_025458335.1 Ideonella sp. | reverse complement strand
GAGATCGTCTGGCTGCGTGGCCGCAACGGCCGCGGCAAGACCACGCTGCTGCGCCTCCTGGCGGGCCTGTCGACGCCGGCCTACGGCACGATCGCCCTCGGGGGCCACGCGGTGCAGGCCTTGCCGCCCGAATGGCGGTCCCGGCTCGTCTACCTCGCGCACGTCAACGCACTGAAGGACGACCTGTCCTCGCTCGAGGCCTTGCGCTTCCTGGCCAGCCTGCATGGCGCGGCGCCGAGCCTGGCCGACCTCGATGGGGCGCTCGCGGCGCTGGGCATCGCGTCGCGGCGCGATGCCTGGGTGCGCACCCTCAGCCAGGGGCAGCGGCGCCGGGTCGCGCTCGCGCGGCTGGCGCTGCCGCATCCCCCGTCGGTGTGGCTGCTCGACGAGCCCTTCGATGCCCTAGACGACCTGGGCGTGCAGGCGCTGCACCGACTGCTGGCGGCGCACAGCGCCCGCAAGTTCTTCGCGATCCTTTGGCGCGACCTGCGGCTGGCAGCCCGCCGGCGCGTCGACGCGCTGCTGCCGCTGGTGTTCTTCCTGGCGGCCGTCAGCCTCTTTCCTCTGGGGGTCGGGCCCGAGCCCAACACCTTGCGCACCATCGCGCCGGGCGTGGTGTGGGTGTGTGCGCTGCTGGCCACCATGCTGTCGGTCAACCAGCTTTATGCGGGCGACCTGTCCGACGGCTCGCTCGAGCAGATGCTCCTGGCACCGCAGCCGGCCTGGGTCGTGGCTGCCGCCAAGAGCACGGCACACTGGCTGGTCAACGGGGCCCCGTTGATCGTGGCGGCGCCGCTGGTCGGCTTGCTGTTCGACCTGTCGGCGCCGGCCCTGGGCGCGCTCGTGATCGGGCTGCTGCTCGGCACGCCCACCCTCAGCCTGCTGGGCGGCCTGGGCGCCGCCTTGACCGTCGGCCTGCGTTCGAGCGGCATGCTGCTGCTGCTGATCGTGCTGCCGCTGGCGATGCCAGCGCTGATCTTCGGCGCGGCCGCGGTCAGCACCGTCGAGTCGGGGCTTTCCGCCAGCGGGCACTACTCGTTGCTCGGGGCGTTGCTCATCCTGTCGGTGATGGGCGCGCCGGTGGCCACGGCCGCGGCCCTGCGCATCTCGACCGAGTGACCTCGGGCGGGTGAAGGGGCGTCCGGATCGAGGGGCCGGCAGGTCTAGAACGCGGCCGCGTAGCGGTCGAGCTCCCACTCGCTGACGTGGCGCGCGTACTCGGTCCATTCGGCGCGCTTGAGCCGGATGAACTCGCGGTGCAGCGTCTCGCCCAGCGCGCCGCCGATGACCTCGTCGCGCTCCAGGGCGTCGACGGCCTCGCCGAGGTGTTGCGGCAGCAGGGCAATGCCACGCCGGCGGATCTCGTCGAGCGGCAGGGCGAACAGGTCGTCCGCGCAGTCGGGGCCCGGGTCGAGCTGCCGGTCGATGCCGTCGAGGCCGGCCGCAATCAGGGCGGCCAGCGCGAGGTAGGGGTTGGCCGAGGCATCCGGCAGGCGCCACTCGAAACGGCCGGGCAGCGTCCGCACGAGCGCGGTGCGGTTGTTCGGGCCATGTGCCACGAAGGCCGGGGCCCAGGTCGTGCCGGAGAGCGACTCGCCGACGGTCAGCCGCTTGTACGAGTTGACCGTGGGCGCGGCGATCGCGCTGAGGGCAGCCGCGTGGAACAGGACGCCCGCGACGAAGTGCCGGCCGACCGCCGACCACCCGCCATCGGACCCGTCGAAAACACAGCGGTCGGCCTCCCACAGCGAGACGTGGGCGTGCAGGCCGCTGCCGGGCTGGTCGGCGAACGGCTTGGGCATCATCGAGAACACGGCGCCTTCGTGCTCGGCCAGCGCATGGGCGGCGAGCTTGAATCCCATCAGGTGATCGGCCGAGCGCAGGGCCTCGTCGTGGCCGAAGTTCACCTCGTACTGGCCGTGGGCGTCCTCGTGGTCGATCTGCTCGACGTCGAGGCCCATGGCCTCCAGTGCCTCCCGCAAGCCCTGCAGGAACCTGGACTGGCGCGGCAGCGACTTCAGGTCGTAGGACGGCTTGTCGAGCCGGTCGAGGTCGTCGAACGGCCGCCAGCGTCCGTCCGGCAGGCGCTTGAGCAGGAAGAACTCCGGTTCGAGGCCGGTGCGCATTGCCCAGCCGCGCTCCGCCAGCCGCGCGGTTGCGCGCAGGAGCACCTGGCGCGGGCAGGCATCGAACGGCTGGCCGTCGACGTAGCCGCTCGCGACGACGCGCGCGACGCCCGGGTTCCACGGCAGCACCTCGATGCGATCGAGGCCGCCACGTGCGTAGTACTCGGAGCGGGGACCGGTCCTCGGCAGTGCGGTGCCCCAGATCGACGGTCCGGCGAACCCGGCCCCGGTCGTGACCACGCTGTCGAGTCTATCCAGAGGCACCCACTTGCCCTTGGGCGTGCCGTGCAGGTCGGTGAACTGCACCAGCAGCGTGTGCACACCCTGGGCTGCCAGGGCCTCGCGCCGCGCCGCGACTGCCGCCGGATCGGCGGGCACGCCGGTCACGTCCGGACCGCGGCGAGCAGCGACTGCCGCAGCAGCGAGATGGCCTCGTCGAACACCGCGTCCTCGATCGTGAGCGGGAACAGGAACCGCACGACGTTGGCGTTGACGCCGCAGGTCAGCAGGATCAGCCCGCGCTCCAGGGCCAGGGCCTGCACCTTCTTCGTGAAGTCGGGGTCGGGTTCGGTGCCCGGCTGGCCAGCCACGGCTCGATTGAACTCGACGGCCACCATGGCGCCGAGCCCGCGCACATCGGCGATCTGCGGCACGTCGGCACGCATCGCGTCGAGCACGGTCTTGAGCGCGTTGCCAAGGCGCTCGCCGCGTTCGGGCAGGCGCTCCTCGGCCATCACGTCGATCACGGCGTGGGCGGCCGCGATGGCCACCGGGTTGCCGGCATAGGTGCCGCCGAGCCCGCCGGGGGCGGGCGCATCCATGATCTCGGCGCGGCCGGTGACGGCGGACAGGGGCAGTCCGGCCGCCAGGCTCTTGGCGCTGACGAGGATGTCCGCGGTCACGCCGAGCTCGCGCTCGAAGCGTTCCATGGCGAACAGCGCGCCCGTCCGTCCGAAGCCGGTCTGCACCTCGTCGGCGATCAGCACGATGCCATGCTCGTCGCACAGCTCGCGCAGCCACTTGACCGCGGCTGTCTGGATGACGTTGAAGCCGCCTTCGCCCTGGACGGGCTCGAACACGATCGCCGCCACGCGCGAGGGCTCGATGTCGGCCTTGAAGATCGTCTGCACGCCCTTCTTCACCTCGTCGAGGCTGGCGCAGTGGCAGGGGAAGGGCGCGTGGTAGACCTCCGGCGGGAAGGGGCCGAACCCGGCCTTGTACGGCACGACCTTGCCGGTGAGCGATACCGCGAACATCGAGCGGCCGTGGAACGCCCCCGAGAAGGCGATGACCCCGGAGCGCCGCGTGGCGGCGCGCGCGATCTTGACCGCGTTCTCGATGGCCTCGGCGCCGGTGCTGAAGAACGCGGTCTTCTTGGCGAAGGCGCCGGGCGTGAGGGCGTTGAGCTTCTCGGCAAGCTCGACATACCCCTCGTAGGGCACGACCTGGTAGCAGGTGTGGGTGAAGCGTTCGAGCTGGCGCTGGATCGCCGCGATGATCCTCGGGTGGCGATGGCCCGTGTTCATCACCGCAATGCCGCCGGCAAAGTCGATGTAGCGGCGCCCCTCCACATCCCAGAGCAGGGCGTTCTCGGCGTGGTCGGCGAAGAACCCCGCCATGACGCCGACGCCCCGCGGCGTGGCGGCCGCCTTGCGGGCCTGGAGCTGTTCGTTCCTCGAGTGGTTCATCGTCGTCTCCTCATGCCGCCGACGCCCGGGGCCGGCATCCGCGCGGCGGCCAACGCGGGACCGTGTCGCCCCGACCTCAGCCGTCGATGCGCAACCAGGTGGTCTTCAGCTCGGTGTACTTCTCGAAGGCGTGGAGCGACTTGTCCCGGCCGTTGCCCGACTGCTTGACGCCGCCGAACGGCACGGTGATGTCGTCCTCGTCGTACTGGTTCACATGAACGGTGCCCGCCTTGAGGGCACGCGCCACGCGGTGCGCCCGGTTGATGTCGTGGCTCCACACGCTGGCCTGCAACCCGTAGACGCTGTCGTTCGCCAGCGACACGGCCTCGGCCTCGTCCTTGAACCGGATCACGCTCATCACCGGGCCGAAGATCTCCTCGCGCGCGATCTTCATCGTGTTGGTGACGCCGTCGAACACCGTGGGCTCGACGTAGTAGCCACCCGTCTCGCGTCGCGCCTGTCGGCCGCCGGTGACGCAACGGGCGCCTTCGGACTGGCCCGCGTCGATGTAGCCCATCACCGTGCGCAGCTGGATGTCGTCCACCAGTGCGCCCATGACCGTGGCCGGATCGAGCGGATGACCGGGCTGGTAGCGCGGTGCCTGCTCGGCGACGATCTCGACGAAGCGGTCGGCGATCGACTCGTGCACCAGCACGCGGGATGGCGCATTGCAGCTCTCGCCCTGGTTGAAGAACATGCTGCCGGCGACGGTCCGCGCGGCGCGGGCGAGGTCGCCGAAGTCGGGGAAGACGACGAAGGCGCTCTTGCCGCCGAGCTCGTTGTATACGCGCTTGAGGTTGCTGCGGCTCGCGTACTCGAGCATGCGGCGGCCGGTGCGCGTGGAGCCCGTGAAGCCGATCGCATCGACGTCGGGGTGCAGCGCGAGCGCCTCGCCGGCCTCGTGGCCGTAGCCCGGCACCACGTTGAACACGCCGGGCGGAAGACCCGCCTCGAGGGCCAGTTCGGCCAGGCGCATCGCGGTCAGCGGCGACTTCTCGCTGGGCTTGAGGACGACCGAGTTGCCCGCTGCCAGCGCCGGGCCGAGCTTCCAGGCCGCCATGATCATCGGGTAGTTCCACGGCACGATCGCGCCGATGACGCCCATCGGCTCGCGGGTGATCAGGGCGAGCGCGTTGCGCGGCGTCGGGGCGATCTCGTCGTAGACCTTGTCGATCGCCTCGGCGTACCAGGCGATGCAGCGCGCCGTGGCGGGGACGTCGACGCTCAGGCTGTACTGGATAGGCTTGCCCATGTCGAGCGTCTCGAGCAGGGCGAGTTCCTCCTTGGCCGCGAGCAGGCGTTCGGAGAATCGCTGCAGGATCCGCTTGCGTGCCGCGGGTGCCTGCGCGGCCCAGCGGCCGCTGTCGAAGGCCGCGCGAGCCGCACGAACGGCCGCATCCACATCGGCCGCGGCTCCCCGCGCGACGGGGCCCAGCACACGGCCGTCGATCGGGCTGACGCAGTCGAATGTCTCGCCGCTGGATGCGTCGACACGCCGGCCGTCGATCAAGGCGCGGCCGTCGATGGGCACGGCGGCGGCGCGGGCGGCCCAGTCGATCGGGTTCGCGGCGGGCTTGGTCATGGGGGGCTCTCCTTCAGGGCCATGATGGCGTAGAGCTTGCGGACCCGGCCGTGGTTCTCCCAGGTGCCTTCGAAGCCCCCGGGCACGACAAACGCGTCGCCGGCGGCCAGTTCCACCCGGTGGCCGTCGAGGCCGGTCAGGGTGACCCGGCCCTCGAGCAGGAGGCAGAACTCCTCCTCGTGGGGTGCGTAGACCACCCGCCACGCGCCGTCCTCCGCGGTCCATTCGCCGCTGAAGAACTGCCCTGTGCCGTCGGTGTAGTGGTTGAACGCGAGGCTCGAGGGGTGCCCGCGCACGATGCGCGCGGGCTCGGGTGATCCCGGCTCGCCGGCGGTCGGCAGACCCCGGAACGCCAGGATCCGCGGTGGGGCGGGGGTGCGCATGGAAGCGTGTGGGTCCCCGGGGCGACGCCCCGGGGACTTGCCGCCTGGATTACCAGAAGACGACGATCTGGGTGGCGATCACGTTGTTGCTCTTGCGGAAGCCGCCGCCACCGAGATCCTCGAAGACCGGCGCGTTGGCGCGGTCGAGGCGGTACTCGGCCTTGAGCATCGTGTTCTCGTTGAACAGGTAGTTCAGGCCGAGCGAC
Source organism: Ideonella sp. (assembly GCA_025458335.1). Lineage (GTDB taxonomy): Bacteria > Pseudomonadota > Gammaproteobacteria > Burkholderiales > Burkholderiaceae_C > JAIYCR01. Next base: position 3,243 of record JALOSQ010000087.1, on the reverse strand, counting down.
AGCGCCACCCGGCTGGCCCCGCGCTCGGGATCACCGGCGGGGTCGGGCCCGATGCCGTTGCGCGCGTCCGCCACCGTGTAGCCCAGCAGGCCGCCGCCGTTCTTGCTGTTGTTCAGGTAGTCGAGGCGCCCGATCGCCTCGAGGCGCGGCGACAGCTTGTAGCCCGCCAGGCCGCTCAGGCCCCACCACTGGCTGTTGCGCAAGGCTCCGGTCACGGGGTCGGGCGTGATCGACGCGCCCTTCTGGGTGCCAAAGCTGATCTGACCGTTCAGGCTGATGTCGCCGCGCGTGTACCAGACGTCGGCCTCGAGCAGGTTCAGGATGCTGTCGTTGTAGTAGAGGAAGTCGCCGTTGGCATCGAGCACGGCGTCGTTGAAGTTGACCGCCTTGCCGTGCACGCCCGCAAAGCCCCAACCCAGGAACTCGCCGCGCGCGTAGTCGCCGCGATACGCGATCATCGGATACCGGTTCTTCGGGTTCTTTCGCGAGGTGTTCATCGTGCCGACCACGCTCTTGAACACCCACTTGTCGAGGCCGAGTTCGAGGCCGACGCCCGTGTAGGTGGTCGGCAGCGTGAAGTCGAACAGCAGGTTGTGGGTGATCAGCTTGTTCAGGTGGGCAGGCAGGAACTCGTAGCCCGACCAGTCGGGGATCTGGCCGGCCAGCAGGCGGACCTTGTCGCTGGTCAGCGGCACCGACACGCTTGCCTCGTGCACGATCGAGCCCATGGCCACGGCCCCGGCACCGCGCTGCGGGGCCAGCGTCAGGCGCCAGAGGGTCCCGCTCTCGGTTTCCTTCAGGAAGTCGAAGATCGCCATCCCGAAGTACGAGCTGTCGTACGAGTAAGGATCGGTGCCGGTGTCGACCAGGAACTGCGGTCCGAAGGTGCGGCGGTTCTGGTTCCAGACGATGGGCAGGTCGATCACGCCGTTGACCTGCAGGCCCTTGAAGCCCAGCGCGTCGCGCTGGTCCTCGAGCGACTCCGTCTTGACCGAGATGCGGTTGAACTCGGCGGCCTGCTCGGGCGTCATGCCCCACTGCGGCTTGGTTGCGGCCGCCTCGCCGAGCTTCTTCTCGAGGTCGGCGATGCGCGACTTCAGCGCCTCGATTTCCTTGGCGACGTCCGCGGCCGACGCCTGGGCCATCGCCGCGCCCGGGAAGGCCAGCGCCGCGGCGAGGGCGAGGGCGGTGGGTTGCCAGTGCTTCATCGGTGTTCTCCTTGGTTGGCGTCGTGAATGGGGGACATCGTGGCGCGGCTCAGCCGCGTTGAGCGGCGGCCATGTCGAGCAGGCGCTGTCGCTCCTGGCGCGCGATGAGGTAGCTGGCGGCGGCAACGCCGAGCGCGACGATCACGACGATGACCGTCGCGACCGCATTGATGCTCGAGTCCAGCCCGAGCCGCGCGCGGCTGAAGATCACCAGGGGCAGCGTCGTCGATCCGGGGCCGGAAAGGAAGGCCGACAGCACCACGTCGTCCAGCGAGATGGTGAAGGTCAACAGCCAGGCCGACAGCAGCGCCTGCGAAATCATCGGCAGGGTGACAAGGTAGAAAACCTGCCACGGCCGTGCCCCGAGATCCATGGCCGCTTCCTCGAGCTGCGGGTTGAGGTCCCTCAGGCGCGCCTGGATCACGACCGTCGCGTACGCCATCCCCAGCAGCAGGTGACCGAGCCAGATCGTCATCGCCCCGCGCTCCGGAAATCCCAGGGTGCGCTGCACGCTGACCAGCATGAGCAGGAGCGACAGCCCGACGATGACCTCGGGCATGACGAGGGGCGCGTTCACCATGCCCGAGAACGCGGTGCGACCGGTGAAGCGCCGGTACTTCACGAGCGCGAACGCGGCCATGGTGCCCAGCACCACCGAGCCGCAGGCGGTGAAGAACGCGATCTGCAGCGACAGGCGCAGGCCGTTGAGCACTTCCTCGTCGCGCAGCAGCTTGCGATACCACTCGAGGGTGAAGCCGCCCCAGGTAGTGGGCAGCGGCGAGGCGTTGAACGAGTAGAGGACGAGCGCGACGATCGGCAGGTACAGGAACACGAAGCCCGCGATCAGCCAGGCCACGCCGATGCGGCGGGCAAGCGCAACCTGCCAGGCGCCGCGGCTCATCGGGCCTTCTCCTGGGCTTCGGCCTGGTACTTGTTGAAGATGGCCAGCGGCACGATGATCAGCAGGATCATCACGATCGCCACCGACGAGGCCATCGGCCAGTCGTTGTTGCTGAAGAACTCGTCCCACAGGACCCGCCCGATCATCAGGGTCTGCGGTCCGCCGAGCAACTCGGGGATGACGAACTCGCCGATGCACGGGATGAACACCAGCATCGAGCCGGCGATGATGCCGGCCTTCGACAGCGGCACGGTCACCAGCCAGAACGCCTTCCAGGGCGTCGCGCCGAGGTCATTGGCGGCTTCGAGCAGGCGCAAGTCCATCTTGGACAGCGTGCTGTACAGCGGCAGGATCATGAACGGCAGGTAGGTGTAGACCATGCCGACCGTCAGCGAGAACGGTGTGTTCATGAACTGGCCGGCGCTCGGAATCCAGCCCAGGGCGGCCAGCACGTGGCCCAGGCCGAGGAACTCCAGCAGGTTGGACATCCAGCCGTTCTCGCCGAGCAGGCCCCGCCAGGCGTAGACGCGCAGCAGGAACGACGTCCAGAACGGCAGCATCACGAGCATCAGGAGGGCCGGCTGCAGGCTCGGCTTAGCCCTCGCCATGAAGTACGCGAAGGGATAGCCGATCGCCAGGCAGATCAGCGTCGTGATGCCCGCGTAGGTGACGCTCGAGAGATAGGTCCTGAAGTAGAGATCGTCCTGGGTGATGAAGACGTAGTTCGACAGCTTCACCTTGAGCTGGATGACGCCGTCGGCGTACGTCAGGATCTCGCTGACCCGAACGCCGTCCATCTCCGCGAGGCTGATGCGGAAGACGATCAGGAAGGGCAGCAGGAAGAACGCCAGCAGCCACAGGTACGGCACCCCGATGACGACCTGGCGGCCGCCGAGGGACGGGAGCTTGCGCGGGGTGCCCATGGCCTGGCCGTCAGGCGGTCAGCACGACGTGAGCCGAGCGCGACCAGTGTGCCCACGCCTCGTCGCCCCATGTCAGATGGTCATCGGGGTGACGCTGGGTGTTCGACTGGCTGATCTTCAGGCGTGCCCCGCTGGGTAGCAGCAGGTGGTACACCGTGAAGCTGCCGAAGTAAGACATTTCCTTGACCGTGCCGCGGACCGAGTTGAACGC
>JALOSQ010000394.1 GCA_025458335.1 Ideonella sp. | reverse complement strand
GACGCGTTCTATTTCGGGGACAGCGAGGCGCTGGCCAACGAGCTTGCGGCCCTCGTCCTGCAGGGCACCAAGCGGGCGACGGCCGCGGCGCGGTGGGCCTACGAAGCCGAAGGCGAGCGGCTGCCGCGACCGGGTGACCTGAGCATCGTCACCGACTGGAGCGGGCGGCCGCTGTGCGTGATCGAGGTCCGGTCGGTCGAGGTCGTTCCGTTCGAACGGGTCACGGCTGCGTTCGCAGCGGCCGAGGGCGAGGGCGACGGGTCGCTCGCCTGGTGGCGCGAGGCGCACCGCGCGTTCTTCTCGCGCGAGTGCGTCGCCGCGGGGCGGGTGTTCGACGAATCAATGCCGGTGGTCTGCATCGGCTTCGAGGTGGTCTACCAGCCGCTCGCTTCGGGGTGCTGATCCCGAGCGGGTCGGAGGCGCCGCTCGCGCGGATCGCTGCGCCCTGTCGTGCACCGCTAGACTGGGTCGCCCAACGTGTGATCCGACGACTGCGATGCACCGGTCCTACCCCTTCGACAGCCACGGCAACCGCTGTGACGCGGGCGCTGCGCCACCCTCGTCGCGTGCATGGAGCGGTTCGGTCCCTGGCGGGACGCTGGCGGCTCGTGCGCGGGGTGCCGCCATGGCCACGGTCTTCGTGGCCGTCCTCGCGGCCGGCTGCAGCGCCTCGCAGCTCTACACCGCCGGCCAGCAGTGGCAGCGCACCGAGTGCCGGCGCCTGCCGCCGAGCGAGCAGGAGCGCTGCCTGCAAAGCACCGCGATGAGCTTCGAGGAGTACCAGCGGCAGGCGGCGGCGGCGCGCCGGGCGCCGTGACGCGCGTGGCAAAGGCCGCGCCTCCCGCTCCTCGCGCGGGGCGTGCGGTGGCGCGTCGGCGACCGGCTGGAGGTGGCCGCCTGTCGGCACTCAGGGCGTGGTGGGCGGCCTGCCTGGCCGCCGGGCTGGTGGCCTGTGGTGGCGGTGGGGGCGGTGCTGGTGCTCCGCCGCCGCCGAGCCCGCCGCCAGCGGCGGCGTGGGACCCGGTGAGCCAGGCGGTCGACGCGGCATTCGCCACCAACGCGACGCCGGGGCTCGCGGTCGTGGTCCACGCGCCCGACGGCCAGCTGCTGTACTCGCGCGTGCTCGGCGACTTCGCGCTCGACCGCAACATCGCGGTCGCCTCGGGCTCCAAGATGGTGAGCGGTGTCGTCCTGCTGCGGCTGGTGGACCAGGGCTTGCTGTCGCTCGACTCGACGACCGGGGCCGTGCTCGGCTGGACCGGGCCGCAGGCTGCGATCACGCTACGCCACCTGCTGTCGTTCACCTCGGGGCTGCCCGTTTCGCTGCGGGCGGGCGATGACTGCACCCTCGACCGCGCGATCACCCTGGCGCAGTGCGCGGCCGACCTGTCTGCGCGCGCGCTCGTGGCCGCGCCGGGCAGCCGCTTCGACTACGGCAGCGCGCACCTGACCGTCGCGGCGCGAATGGCCGAGGTCGTCACAGGGACCGCGTGGGCGCAGATCGTCGCGCAGCAGTTGGGCCAGCCGCTGGGCTGGTCGCCGCAGGTGCTGTTCTACACGGCGCCGCGGCAGCAGGCGGGCACCACCAATCCGCTGGTGGCGGGCGGCCTGCGGATCACGACGCAGGAGTACGCGCGCCTGCTCGGCGTGGTCCACAACCGCGGGACGCACCAGGGCCAGCGCCTGGTGTCCACCGCGCTGGTTGACCAGATGGGCGTCGACCCTTACCCGGCGGCGAGCACCGGCACGTCGCCGTACACGCGGTTCGGGCTGGTGCGCGAGTACGGGCTCACGGCGTGGCGTGGCGATGGAGGCCCAAGGGGTCGGCGAGTTGTCGCAGTTCTCGGTGCAACTGTCGCTCGACCTTCGGCCGCTGATCCGCGCGGCGCTCGGGCGCTGACGCAGCGCGCCGGGCGGCCGGGTCGGCGTCGACTCGCCACCTGGCCTCAGGCCCGCCCCGACCGCCGGCTCCGCGGCTGCAGCTTGTCCAGTTCGGCGAGCTGCTGCCGCAGCAGGATCAGCAAGGTCCGCGCGTCGTCCACCGACAGGCGCAGGCAGCTCGAGCCGGCCTGGTCATCGCGCGCCGGGCGGCTCGACACCAGGGCGTCGAGGCTCAGTTCGAGCATGCCCCGGTCGTGCTTCAGCGACTTCAGGCGCTGCACCTCGATGTCGTAGGGCTTCACGGGGATCTCCGGCGGTGGGGCGCGTCGATTGTCGGCGCGCCCTGCGGCGGCCCGGTGCGGTCAGTGCTCGCCGTCGGCCGGGGCCTTCTCGGCCGCGCGCTGCTGGGCGATCCAGTCGCCGCCGGCGCGCAGCTTGCGGGCCAGCGGCGAGGCGGGGTCGATCACCCGCCAGAACGGCGCCACCTGGCTCACCGGCGTGCCGGCCTCGATCTGGTCCCACGCGGCCTCGGCCACGGTGCGCAGGAAGATCGAGGTCGACACCGGGCAGGTGGCGTCGGCGCCGTGGTGCCGGGCCAGCTCGCGCCGCAGCTGCTGGACCTCGAGCGTCGTGCCCGGCGGCACGTGGCTGCGCAGCCAGGCCTCGAGCTCGATCGGGCACGAGATGAGCAGGCGGGCACCGGCGGGCACCCCGGCAAAGTCCTTGTCGAGCGTCACGGTGTGGGGGGGCCTGGCCTTCATCTTGTCGGCCCAGGTCTTCGGCTTGCTTGGCATGCGGCGTCATCCGATGGGTGGGTTCGCCGCGTATCGTCTCGCGCTCGGCGCTTGCGCCCAACAATCCCCGTGGAAACCCTGATCCTGGCGCCGTGCCGGCGATTGCCGCCCGCGCGCGCGCGGGCGCACCGCTGCCCGTGCGCGCGAGCCCTGGGCGCCAGCCGGCTGCTATCGTGCGCCCGGTGAGTCCACGCAGTCGTCGAGTGTTGCAGGCGGTGCTGTACGAGGTCGGTGCGATCAGCTTCGTCGGCCCGGTGCTGGCCTGGTTGTTCGACGAGCCGGTGAGCTCGTCGCTGGGGCTGGCCGCCGTGCTGTCGAGCATCGCGCTGGCCTGGAACTACGTGTTCAACGGCCTGTTCGAGCGCTGGGAGTCGAGGCAGGCCGACCGCCGGCGCACGCCGGTGCGGCGCCTCTTGCACGGCGCGGGCTTCGAGTTCGGCCTGGTGCTCATGCTGGTGCCGGTGATGGCCTGGTGGCTGCACACGACCTGGTTGCAGGCCTTCCTGGCCAACCTCGGGCTGATGGCGTTCTTCTTCGTCTACGCGGTGGCCTTCACGTGGGCCTTCGACCGGGTGTTCGGGCTGCCGGCGTCTGCGCGGGCAGCTCAGGCCGACTGACCGGGGGACGAACCCGCTGGCTGGGCGGGTCGCACCGGCCGCAGCCGGTCGAACACCAGGGCCTCGCCGCAGGCCGGCGATGTCGTCGCGACGATCACCGGCCAGGTCACGACGATCGCGCTGAGCTCGTGCCCGAGCGCGTGCAGGGCGCGCATCCGGTGCGGGCGCTGCTCGCCACGTGGCCGGGCCAGCGCAGGTCCACGAGGTCGAACGGGGTGTTGTCGACCTCCGACCAGGCCCTCACCACCAACGCCTGTGGCGGGATGCGGCTCGCGCCCCCGCACGCCCCGGCGTCCCGCGAGGGCGGCGCTGGCCTCGGGCGCCGGCTCAGGCGCGCGAGACCGCCGGCATCGCGCGCGGTCGGTTCGCCGGGCCGGCCCGGGGCATGAAGCGCGACGCCGCCGCCGGTGCCGCCGCCGGGCGCGCGGGCTGCGCATCGGCCTCGCGGTAGATGCCGCAGCCGATGACCAGCCCCTCGCCGAGCGGCTCCACCCACGAGGCCTTCGGCAGGACCTGTCCGGTCGACGGGTGGACGATCGTGTAGTCGATCCAGCCGCCGCCCGCGGCCGCCGCCGCGAAGGCGTCGCGCACGAAGCGGTCGCCGTCGATGCCGGGCACGTCGTGCACGCGGCGGCCTTCCATCTCGGGCTTGGCGCCGTGCAGGCGGTAACGGCCCTCGCGGTCGACGAAGAAGATGTACAGGTCGCGGTCGACGAAACCCTGCTCGGCGCTGTGCAGGGCCCCGGCGGCAGCGGCGTGGCCGCGCTCG
>JALOSQ010000086.1 GCA_025458335.1 Ideonella sp. | reverse complement strand
CTCGTGACCGACGGCCTCGACCGGGACGAGCACGGTGACCTGTCGCACGCGGCGCGCCAGTTGCGGCGCCTGGCGCACCGCATCGTCTGGCTCAACCCGCTGTTGCGCTACGACGGCTTCGAGCCCAAGGCGGCCGGCGTGCGGGCGCTGCTGCCCTGTGTGGACCGGTTCGTGCCGGTGCACAACCTGGCCAGCCTGGCCGACCTGTCGGCCGCGCTGCGCCGCCCGTCGCTCGCCTGAGCGCTGCGCCGCCCGTCGCTCGCCTGAACGCCGGGCGCTGTCGGGTACCTGGCCCTACGACCGACGTCCCGGCTGGCGCCACGACCGTCGCCGAGCGAGGCCCGCCCGAACCCCGGCGGCCGCGGGCCCTCGGTCGACTCGGCGGGGTGGCAGGCGCACAATCGTGGGCTGGCCTCGCGGCACGCGGGGCACCACAGCCGGCGCATCGACGCCCGAAGGAGACGGAACATGGACAGCCTCGACCTCCAGGTGCTCTCCCAGGCCCGCGAGTGGTTCCGCGAGGGCCGCCGCGTCTGGCTGGTCACGGTGATCGAGACCTGGGGCTCCGCACCGCGGCCGCCGGGTGCGCTGCTGTGCCTGCGCGACGACGGCCTTGTCGTGGGCTCGGTCTCGGGCGGCTGCGTCGAGGACGACCTGATCGACCGGGTGCGCCATGGCGAGCGCGTCGGGCAGGCCTCGTTGATCACCTACGGCGTCTCCAAGGAGGAGGCGGCGCGCTTCGGCCTGCCGTGCGGGGGCACGCTGCGGCTGGTGCAGGAGCCGCTTCGCGACATCGCCTGGGTCGACGAGCTGCTGGAGCGCACTGCCCGCCATGAACTGGTGGCCCGCACGCTCGACCTCGAGACCCAGCAGGTCACGCTGGCGCCGGCCACGCGCGGCGAGGCGTTCGGCTTCGACGGGCGCGTGGCCCGGTCGGTGTACGGCCCGCGCTGGCGCCTCCTGATCATCGGTGCGGGACAGCTGTCGCGCGTGCTGGCGCAGATGGCGCTCGCGCTCGATTTCGAGGTGCTGTGCTGCGACCCGCGCGAGGAGTACCACCTCACCTGGGACGTGCCGGGCACCAGCTTCAGCAAGGGCATGCCCGACGAGGTGGTGACCGAGATGCAGCTCGACCCGCACAGCGCGGTGGTGGCGGTGACGCACGACCCCAAGCTCGACGACCTGGTGCTGCTCGAGGCGCTCAAGTCGCCCGCGTTCTACATCGGCGCGCTCGGTTCGCGCGGCAACACCGCGAAGCGCAAGGAGCGCCTGGCGATGTTCGACCTCGCGCCGGCCGAGATCGACCGCCTGCACGGTCCGATCGGGCTCGACCTGGGCGGGCGCACGCCCGCCGAGATCGCGGTGTCGATCCTGGCCGAGATGATCGCCGTACGCAACGGCGTGACCCTGGTGCAGAAGAAGGCGGGCTCCGCGGTGCCCGGAGGGCGCGCGGCCGAGGTGCCGGTCGGCCCCGTGTGCGGCAGCGTTGCGCGGTGAGCGTGGCCGCCCGGCCCCTGGCGGCATGACAGGCCCGTGGTCCGCGCCGGCGGCGGCGGCCGCGCTGGCGCTCGTCACCGCGGCCGGGCTGTTCACGCGTGGCGGGGCAGGGCCCGAGGTCGCGTCGCCTTCCATCCCAGCGCTGGTGGGTGTGCCGGCATCCGCCGTGCCGACACCCGCGACCGTCCAGCCGCCTCGCCCGGCCGAGGACGTCGCGGTCCCCCCCTCGGCCGCGGCGCTGCCCGAGTTGCGCCTGCGCGCGACGGCACGCCTGCCGGTCCCGCCGGGCGCGCCGTCGGCCCACGCGGCGGCCTTGGCGGCCTGGTCCCCCGCGGCGGGTGCCACGCCACAGCTGCTGGCAGTCTGGTGGGCCGGTTCGCGCGAGAGCGGGCCCGACGTGCGGGTGTTCCTGTCGAGGCTGGGGCCGCAGGGCTGGACCGCGCCGCGCGCGATCGTCGACCGCGAGTCGCTCGGCCGCGCGCTCGGGGCGGGCGTGCGCCGCATCGGCAACCCGGTGCTGCACGTCGCGCCCGACGGTCGGCTGCACCTGTTCGTCGTGGCCACCGGACTCGGAGGCTGGGCCGCAGGCCGCGTGGCCCACCTCGTGGCGACCGGTCCCGACGCGCCCTTCGTGCCGCAGCGCCTGCTGCCGCTGACGCCTCTGGCCAACACGAGCGTGCTGGTGCGCGCGCAGACCGTGCCGCTGGACGACGGGGGCTGGTGGTTGCCGGCCTACTTCGAGATCGGGCGCAAGGTGCCGCTGGTCCTGCGCTTCAGGGCTGACGGGACACTCGCCGGGATCGAGCGCATCGGCCGTTCCGCCACCTCGCTGCAGCCCACGCTGATCCCTCTCGACGACGGCCGGATGCTGGCGCTGATGCGCGACCACGGGGCCGCGCGCCGCATCCAGGCGGCCGAGCGCGAGGCCGGGCCGGCGGGCCGCTGGCGCGACCTCGCCCCGCTGCCGCTGGGCAACGTCGACACCGCGGTCGCCGCCGTCGCCCTCGAGCGCGGCGGCATCGTGATGGCGCACAACGACACCTCGGAGCCAGGCAGCACGCCGCGCTCGGTGCTGCGCCTGCAGCGCTCGTCCGACGGCCTCACCTGGCAGCCTGGCCCGGTGGTGCAGCAGGGCGAGCCGGGGGCGGAGTTCTCGTACCCGAACCTGCTGCAGTTGGGCTCGCAGCTTCACGTGGTGTACACGCACCGTCGCGAGGGCATCGGCCACGTGGTGTTCGACCTCGAGCCGGTCGAAGGAGGGCGCTGATGGCCGACTCGCCCTGGCCGGCCTTGGCCTTGCAGATCGCCTACGCCGACGTCGCCTGGACCGTGGTGATCGCGGCGGCGCTGCTGGCGATGCTGCCGCGGCGCTGGTACGCGACGCGGGCCCGGGCATGGGCCGCGGCGGCACTGCTGGTGCTCGGGGTGGCGCTGGCCTTGCATGGCGTGGCGGGCGGAGCGGCTTCGCAGGCCCTCGGTCTCGCGTTCGCGCAGCCCAGCGGCCTGCTGAGCTTGCTGGCAGCGGCGTCACTGGCCAGGGCCGTTGCGGCGGCTGCGTCGAGCGGCTCGGGGTCGGTCGCGACCGCGCCGGTGCTGCCCACGCCCTGGGCCTGGGGTCTGGCCGCGGCCGGCGTGGTGTTCGCGCTCGACACGGTCAACGTGCTCGGCTGGGAGCTCTACCGGCTCGGCCTGCCCGGATCGCCCTGGGCGGCGGGGATCGCGGTGGCGCTCGCGGTCGGGGCCATCGCGCTGGCGCGGTGGCCCCGCCAGCGCGTCGCGGCGCTGGCGCTCGGCGGGGCCCTGGCCCTGCATGCGGTGCTCGGCCTGCCGACCGGCAACCTCTGGGACGCGCTGTTCGACCCGCTGCTGTGGGCATGGGCCGTCGGGGCGGCCGTGCGTCGGGTCTTCATGCGCTGAGCGGCCGGGACCGGACGGGGGCCGGCACGGTCGGCGGGTTCGACGCCGGGCCTCGCGCACAATCCCGGTCCGTGAGAGTCGAAGTCCAACGCGCGGTCGACCGCTGGGCGGGCGTCCCGCTGTGTGCGCTCCTGTCGGCCTGGGATGGCCTGTGGAACCGCCTGCGCGGCGCCGCGTCGCCGCGAGAGGCGCAGGCGTCGCGCGCGCCCAAACGCATCCTGATCGTGCTGCTGTCCGAGATGGGCAGCCTCGTGCTCGCCTACCCGATGTTCACGCGCCTGCGCGAGCGCTACCCCGGCTGCGAGCTGTACGCACTGATGTTCGCCAAGAACCGCGAGGTGCTCGACCTGCTCGAGGTCATGCCGCGCGAGCACGTCGTGACGCTGCGCGACCGTTCGCTGCCCGAGCTGATGGCCGACAGCGTGGCCGCCCTGCGCCGCCTGCGTGCGCTGGATCTCGACGTCGTCATCGACTGCGAGCTGTTCGCCCGCATCAGCGCGCTGTTCGCGCGGCTGTCGGGCGCGGCGCTGCGGGTGGGCTTCCATCGCCACACGCAGGAGGGCCTGTACCGCGGTTCGTTCATGAACCGGCCGGTGCCCTACAACCCCTATCGCCACATCGGCGACCAGTTCCTTGCCCTGGCCGACGCGATCGGCTCGGGCGCGCGTCCGCTCAGCAAGCTCGAGGCCGGCTTGCCGTGGCCTCGGACGGCCCGTGCCCACGCCCTGCCGGTGCTGCGAACCGCCGAGGGCGAGGTCGACGCCTCGCGGGCCCGTCTCGCGTCGCAGCATCCCGCCACCGTCGGACGGCGACTCGTGCTGGTGTACGCAGGCGGCGGCATCCTGCCGATCCGGGCGTGGCCCGAGGCCAGCTACATCGCGCTGTGCCGCGCCCTGCTCGAGCGCGGTTACGCGGTGGGCCTGATCGGGCTGGCCGACGACCGGCCCTTGGCCACTCGTATCCGCGACACGCTGGCGCACCCGCACTGCGTGGACCTCACCGGCTACACGCGCAGCATCCGTGAGCTGGTGGTGCTGTTCCATCATGCCGACTTGCTGGTCTCCAACGATGGCGGTCCGGGCCAGTTCGCCGCGATGACGCCGATTGCCTCGATCGTGCTGTTCGGGCCCGAGACGCCGGCGCTGTATGGCTCGTTGTCCCCGCGGGCGGTGTCGCTGCACCGGGCCGACATGCCGTGCTCGCCCTGCCTGACCGCCTACAACCACCGCAACTCGTTCTGCGACGGCGACAACCAGTGCCTGAAGCGGATCGAGCCGGTGACCGTGCTGGACCGGGCCCTGGCCCTGCTCGAGGCCGCACCGGCCGCCCCTGCAGCGTGACCGACCTGCGCGGCCCCTCGCAGATGCCGGGCGATGCGGCGCGGGGTCGCCGCCTGGAGTCGCGGCTGCCCGGCTGGATGCCGGCGCGCTTCCTGCGCTTCGGGATCGTCGGCGGGCTGGGCACCGTGGTCAACCTCGTGGTGCTGTGGCTGGCCCAGGAATGGCTGTTGCGCACGATCGAGCCGCCGACGCTGCGCCTGAACCTGTCGCTGGCGCTGTCGATCGCGCTGTCGACCGTCCACAACTTCGCCTGGAACCGGCGCTGGACCTGGGCGGACCGGCGCGCCGAAAGGCGTCACAACGTGATCGTGCAGTTCGCGCAGTACGCGCTCGCGTGCTGGTTCGGCATCCTGCTGCAGTTCATCTTCACGCGGGTGCTCGCCGACGAGATGCACTACCTGCTGGCGGCCACGCTCGCCATCGGCGTGGCGAGCGTGGCCAACTTCTTCGTCAACGACCTCTGGACCTTCGGCACCCGTTGGATCGCCACGCCGTCGACGCGCCGGCTGGTGCTGTTCCACGCCGGGCTGGTCACGTTGGCGGTGTGGGCCTACGCGAACGGGCTGGACAGCCGTTTCGCGCCCAAGAACGGCGACGAGTTCGTGTATGCGCACATCGCCCGGCTCACGGCCGCGACCGGCCAATGGTTGCCGCTCGCCTCCGAGCTCGACGGCATGCGCAACACCAAGCCGCCGCTGCTGTTCTGGCAGGGCATGGCCAGCACGGGGTGGGGATCGCACTGGACGCTCGAGCGACTGCGCTGGCCGTCGGTGCTCTACACGCTGCTCACGGCCTTGATGATCGGCCTCGTGGCCGTTGTCCTTGCGGCGGAGCGGCGGCGTCCGCTGCGGCCGGTCGGGTTCGATCCCGTGTCCACCGGCTTCTCCTCGACCATCAGCGGCTCGCTGGGCGCAGCCGGCGGCCCGGCGGTGCTGCCGCAGGTGCTGGTCGCGTCCGCCCCCACTCCGGTGCAGCCGGCCGGCCGGCCCGGGCTGCGCGGGCCGGTGCCTGCCGCCTGGACCGTGGGCGTGGCCGCCGGCCTGGTGTTCCTCGGCTTCTTCACCAGCTTCCGCTACGGCCGGCCCTTCCTGACCAACGCGCCGGAGACCTTCTGGCTGGCGCTGCCGCTGCTGGCGCTGCTCGCCGCCGGGCCCCGGGCGTTCGAATCGCGCCTCGCGGTGCCGCTGGCGATCGGCGTCTCGGTCGGCCTCGGGCTCCTGTACAAGTCGTTCGCGCTGCTGGCCCCGGTGGGCGCGGTGCTCGCCCTGTGGTGGCTCGACCACCGCGGCTGGCGACTGGGCGAGGCGCTGCGGCGCGACACGCACAAGCTCTTGCTGGTGGCTGCCGTCTCGCTCGGGCTCTTCGCGATGTGGTTCGTGCTCGACCCGGACCCTGCCGCGGTGTGGCGCGAGTTCGTCGTCGGCGAGAACGTCGGCAAGCTCGGCGCCGGGGCGTCGAGCGCGCTCGAGGCGGTGGGCCGCTTCTTCTGGGGCTCGTCGAGCGTCTGGGAGTACGCGGCGGCGGCGGTGTCGAACGCCGGCCTGTGGTTCGCGGTGGTGCTGACCACCGGGGTCGTGGCCTGGCGCCGCCGGGCCATCGCGGACGCGACCGAGCGGCGCCTGTGGCTGTGGCTGGCAGTGTTCTTCGTCGTCTTCGCGATCCCCTCGCAGCGCTCGGCGCGCTACCTGCTGCCGGCGATGCCGGCGCTCGCGCTGCTCGTGGCCCTGCACTGGCGGTCGCTGCCGCGCTGGGCCTTCGCGGTCGGGCACGCACTGGGCCTTGCGATCGTGATCGTGCTGATGTGGCTCGCGCTCGGGCTGCAGGACGGCTCGGGTGGCGACATCGTCTACCACGCGGTCGACTGGGCCATGCTGCTGCTGGCGGCCACCGTGTGTCTGGGCGGACTGGCGTTGCCGGGGCTCAGCCGTGGCGCGCTGCTGGCCTCGGCGCCGCTGGTCTACGGCGTGATCGCCGTGTTCACGCAGCCCATCGACGGGCCCGCGGGCCGCTATGGCCCGGAGGTCCAGCAGCGAGTCGCTGGGCAGACCGTCTGGGTGCCCTGCAACTTCCGCGGCAAGTTCGAGGACCACGGCTTCCTGTTGCCCGCGTCGACGCCACGCGGCTACGCGACCCACGAGGGCCCGCTCAGGGCGATCGTGCAGGAACCGGTGGCCGGCCCGGCAGCGCTGGCCGACCGCTACCCGCTGTTCGCGTGGCGCCAGGGCCTGTCGTCACCGCCCCCGCGCTGCGAGGGCTGCACGGTGATCGCCAGCCGCGTCGACCTGCGCAGCCGGCACTCGAGCGCGGAGCTCAAGGCGATGCTCGCCGGCCGGGTGCAGGAGAACCTTTACCTGCGCGAGTGGCTCATCGCCGCCGCGCCGCGTCCGAGCCACGCCGCGCATGCGGGCGACTCGGCCTGCCGCTGACCGCGTGCGGCCTCAGGGCCGCTGCGGCCGGTGGCCGAAGCCCGGGCGTCCGCCCGTGCGCCCGCGAGGTCCGCCCGGGCGGGCGCCAGGGCGGATGCCAGGGCGCGGACCGGTGCGCGCCTCGGCCACCTTGGGCTCGAGGCCGGCGATCGTCGCCGCAGGGATGCGCTGCGTGGTGTAGCGCTGGATGCGATGGACCATGCCGCTGTCGCGGCGCTCGGCCAGCGTGACGGCCAGGCCGCTGCGCCCAGCGCGCCCGGTGCGGCCGATGCGGTGGACGTAGTCCTCCTCCTTCATCGGCAGCCCGTAGTTGATGACGTGGCTGATGGTGGGCACGTCGATGCCACGCGCCGCCACGTCGGTGGCCACCAGGATGCGCAGCTGGCGGTTGCGCAGGCCCTGCAGCACGCGGTTGCGCCGACCCTGCGGGTGCCCGCCGTGCAGCGAGGCCACGTGGTGGCCCATGTCGGCCAGGCGGTCGGCCAGCCAGTCCGCGTCGCGCTGGGTGCTGGTGAACACCACCGCCTGCTCGACGCTGCGCTCGGTCAGGATGTGGTCGAGGATCGCGTTCTTGTGGTCGCGGTCGTCGACCCAGTGCAGGCGCTGCTCGATGTCGGCGTGCGCCTCGGTGTGCGAGGCCACGTCGATGCGCTGCGGCGACTTGAGCAGGTCGCCGGCCAGGCGGCCGACGAAGCCCGCGAAGGTCGCGCTGAACATCACCGTCTGCCGCGTCGCGGGCGTGGCGGCGGCGATGTGCTGGATCGGCTCGATGAAGCCCATGTCCAGCATCCGGTCGGCCTCGTCGAGCACGAGCAGCTCGACCTGGTCGAGCCGCGCGCGGCCCGATGCCATGTGGTCGATCAGGCGGCCCGGCGTCGCGATCAGCACGTCGAGCGGGCCGCGCAGCGCCTGCAGCTGCGCGCCATAGGGCACGCCTCCGACGATGGTGGCCACGCGAAGGCCGCGCACGTGGCGGCCGTAGCTGGCGGTCGCCTGCGCCACCTGGATGGCCAGCTCGCGGGTCGGCACCAGCACGAGGATGCGGGGGCCGGCGCCAGCGCCCGGCGCGCCGGCGCGTGGGCCGCCATCGCCACGGCCGTGGGCGGGTCGGCGACGATCGGGGCGGGCACTGTCCGACTGGGGGCCCGGGAGGGGCGCGGCGGCGCGTGCGGCGAGCACCCGCATCAGCGCCGGCAGCACGAAGCTCGCCGTCTTGCCGCTGCCGGTGCTGCTGCTGACCATCAGGTCGCCGCCGGCCAGCGCCGCCGGAATGGCTTGCGCCTGGACCGTGGTCGGCTCGGTGTAGCCGGTCTCGGCCAGGGCCTTGAGGAGGCTGTCGTGCAGCCCCAGGGTGTCGAAGCTCATGTCGTTTTCTCTCTCAGGATCGGCGCGCCAAGGCGTGCCAGACGCGAGCCGGCCCAGGCCAGCCCCGTCAGGGTGGGTCGCAATCGGTGCTGAGGCCCGGCGCTGCCAAGAGGAGCCAGCGGGATCGGGATCGGGACGTCAGGGCGACGGCATCGCCGCCCGACCCGGTTCGAGAGCGCCTCGCGCGAGCCCGTGAGGGCCAGGGAGACGACAGAGGTCAGAGGGGGATGAAGGCTCGATGCCGAAACATCGAGTGGGCGGAGTGTACCGCGATGTGTCCGAACGGGCCGGTCGCCGTCGAATCCGGGGGCTTGACCCCGTGGTGCCGCCCGGGAACCGTCCGGGCCGACGACGCGTCCATGATCGGCTGCCTAGCATCGGCGCATGCGGCGTGACACGGGATTCAAGGGGAACAAGGCGTCACTGCCGACCAAGCCGTGCCAGGCCTGCGGGCGGCCCATGAGCTGGCGCCGCGCCTGGGCGCGCAGCTGGGACGAGGTGCGCTACTGCTCCGAGCGCTGCC
>JALOSQ010000393.1 GCA_025458335.1 Ideonella sp. | reverse complement strand
GGTGACCGACAGCTCGACGAAGCCGAGGTGGATGTCACTGGTCACCCGGCCGTGGCGGACGTGGCGATCGGCCACGCCGAGCGCCCACACGGCCGCGGCCCCCTGCAGCGCCGAGGCCGACGCCAGCAGGGCCAGGGCAATGCTCAGTCGCCGGCGGAACATCGCCCGATTGTCGCGATGCCGGGTGCGGGCCGGCATGACGCGGTCATGAACGCCGGATGAACCCGGTCATTTGCCTCGGGGCACGGCGCAACGGACACGGCTGGCTTGCCGCTGCGTCCGGCGTTGAGGGCCCGGCGCCATCGCTGCGGTGAACGGCCTCACTGGCCCGCCGGCGCAAACCCGTACAGCACGCGCGCGAAGCAGTCGCGGGTGTGCACGCCCCGCTGTCGCACGTGCAGCTGCTGGACCGGCCCGAGGCGCACCGCCTGGGGCGCGAGGCGCGGGTCCTCGACGAGATCGCGCCGGCACGCCACGAGCACGAGATGGCGGCCGGCCAGCTGCTCGGGCGCGAACCAGAACTCGTACATGTGCGCCGGCTCGTCGAACAGGATGTTGCGGGCGGCCGTGTCGAGCGCGCCGTCGCCGTGCGGGTCGTAGAAGGCCCCGGTCTCGCGCGACACCGCGTTCTCGAGGTCCTGCACCTGCAGTCGCAGGTCGCGCCAGTTGGTCTCCACGTAGCGGTGGTGCGCGAACGAGTCGCCCAGCCCGTGCACACCGTAGTGGAGCACCGGCAAGGCGTACAGCGCGAGCAGCACCGCGATCGTCGGGGCCCAGCCCTTCGCGACGATCCGGGCCAGGCGCGTCGGCGCCGCGGGCGATCCCGGGGGCAGCGGGCCGAGGGTCGTGGCCAGCAGCGGCAGGGCCGCCAGCCAGATCGGGCCGGTCCAATGGAACCGGGTCTCGGTCCAGAGGCTGGCGACGGCCAGCGGCGCCAGCGGCACGAGTGTGAAGACCCAGCAGAACCGGCGGGCGCCGGCGCCGAGACCGGGGGGGGCGCCGGCGGCCGCAACCCCTCGCGCCCGCCACGCCTGCCACAGTGCCAGCAGGCCCCACGGCGTGAGCAGCGCCGCGATCGCGAGGGCGAACTCGGGCAGGTCGAAGCGGGTCTCGTCGGGCGCGAGCCGGCGCGATCCCTGGTAGGTGAACGACGCCCAGTCGTGCTGGGCGTTCCACACCACCACGGGCGCGAACACGAGCATCGCGATGACCAGCGCCCACCAGGGGCCCGGCGTGCGCAGGGTGGCGAGCCAGCGGCGTTCGAGTGTGAGCCACACCGCGATGGCGGGCAGCAGCAGCACGATCGTGTACTTGGACAGCAGGCCCACGCCCACCGCGGCGCCGGCTGTGATCCAGGCCCAGAAGGTGCCGCGGGTGAGAGCGCGGTGCAAGGCGAACAGCGCGGCGGCCCACGCCGCCATCAGCGGGGCGTCGGGCGTCATCACGAAGCCGGACAGCGCGAAGTACGGCAGCACGGCCGCCAGCAGGGCCGTGCGCCACGCCAGCGCCGGGCCGCCGAGCTCGCGTGCCCACGCCGCCACGTAGGCCACGGTGGCCAGGGCGGCAGCGACCGCCGGCAGGCGCACCCAGAACTCGCGATCGGCGACGACCGTGCTGGCGGCGATCAGCCATGCCGTGAGCGGCGGGTGGTCGAGGTAGCCGAGCGCGAGGTGCTCGGAGAACCGCCAGTAGTAGGCCTCCTGCGGCGTGAGCTGCAGCAGCGGCGCGTAGACGAGCCGCAGCAGCAGCACGGCCAATAGGGCGAACACCGCGCGGCCGGCCCAGGGGTCGAGGCGCGCTGCATGGCCGGGACCGCGGGCCCCCAGCAGCACCAGGCCCGCGGCGATCACGAAGACGGTGCTTGCCGACGCGGGCACGACCGCGACGGTGGGCGGCAGGCCGAAGGACTCGATGCCCAGCGTGAGCAGGCCGGCGTGCAGCGCAAACCCGACCGGCAGCACCCAGGCGAGCACGCCCAGGCCGATGCGCCCGGCCACGCCGGCCGATGCGATGCCGATGCCCACCGCGAGCACGAAGGACAGCGCCTGCGCCGGCTCGATGGCCAGGCCGAGGGCCCTCAGGGCGGCGAACGCCGCCACGCCGACGGCGATGGCCGCGACCACGCCGGACGCCCCGCGCCAAGGGCGCGGCCCGCCGGGCCATCGGATGAGGGAGGTGTCGGGGTCGGGGGTCACTCGCCGTCGCGGTTCGGGTGCGGAGCGGTCGAGTCTGGTGCCGGACCCTGAAGCCCGGCTGAGGGCGCTCAACCCCGGAGCGCGACCGCGACCATGTAGAGCCCGAGCGCGGCCAGAAGTGCCGCGAACATGCGTTTCAGGCGAGCAACCGGCCAGCGATGGGCGGCGGCCGCGCCTCGCGGCGGTAGCCGAGCGACCCCGCCGGGCGGTCCGGCACGCTCCAGCCGCCGAGCACGTAGCCCACCCCGTTGGCGACCGCGATCGGAAAGCCGAGTGCCGCCGCTGTGCCCACCACCTCGCGCATGCCGATGCCCCAGCGGGTCATCACCGGCACGCTGACGAAGGCACCGCCCGCGCCGACCAGCCCCGACAGGAAGCCGATCGCCCCGCCGGCCGTCCACTGGCCGGCTGGACCCGGCAGCTGGCCGCTTGGCGGCACGTCCGCCTGGCGCAGCATGCGCCAGGCGGTGTAGCCGATGAACACGCCGAACAGGCCGGCGAGCACCCGGCCCTTGATCAGCGCGAACACGCCCAGGCTGGCGATCAGCCCGCCGACCACGATGGCCGGCGCCAGCCGCCGCACCACGTCCCAGCGCACCGTGCCGCGGCTGTGGTGCGCCCGCACGCTCGACAGGGAGGTGAACACGATGGTGGCCATCGCGGTGGCGATCGCCATCTTGACCGCCACGTCCGCGGGCACGCCGCGGCTGAGCAGGATGTGGTTGAGAAAAGGCACCATGATCATGCCGCCGCCGATGCCCAGCAGCCCGGCGAGGAATCCCACGATCACGCCCAGCGCGATCAGCTCGGCGAGCACCCAGGGGCCGAGGTCGATCATCGGGCGGGGCTGTTGCGCAAGGGCCTGGCCTCGGTCGGCGGGGCGGTCGGTCGCGTGCCGGGGCGGCGTGTCACAGGCGCGCCGCCAGCCGCGTGCCCTGGTCGATCGCGCGCTTGGCGTCGAGTTCGCCGGCCTCGTGCGCACCACCGATCAGGTGCACCGTCACGCCGGCAGCGGCCAGCGGTGCCTGCAGCTCGCGCAGCGGCTCCTGGCCGGCGCACAGCACGACCGTGTCGCACTCGATCAGCTCGCCCTTCTCGCGCTTCTCGCCGTAGGTGACGAACAGGCCCTGCGGGCCGATGCGCTCGTAGTTGACGCCGCCCACCATCTGCACCTGCTTCATGTGCAGCGAGGCGCGGTGGATCCAGCCGGTGGTCTTGCCCAGGCCCTTGCCGAGCTTGCCCGCCTTGCGCTGCAGGAGCGTCACCTGCCGGGCGGGCGGCGCCGGCCGCGGCTTGACGACGCCGCCGCGCACCGCGCCCGGGTCGGCCACGCCCCACTCGGCCAGCCACTCGTGCAGGTCGAGCGTCGGCGAGGCGCCTTCGGGTGTCACCAGGTACTCGGCCACGTCGAAGCCGATGCCGCCGGCACCGACGATCGCCACGCGCGGGCCCACCGGCTTGCGGTGCAGCAGCACGTCGAGGTAGCTGAGCACGTTGGGGCCGTCCTGGCCGGGGATCCTGGGGTCGCGCGGCGTCACGCCGGTCGCCAGCAGCACCGCGTCGAACTTCGCCTCGACCAGCGCTTCGGCGCTGGCGCGGGTGTTCAGCCGCAGGTCGACGCCCGTGGCCTCGAGCCGCCGGCCGAAGTAGCGCAGCGTCTCGTGGAACTCCTCCTTGCCCGGGATGCGCTTGGCCATGTTGAACTGGCCGCCGATCTCGCCCGACGCCTCGAACAGCGTCACCGCATGCCCACGCTCGGCCAGCGTGGTGGCCGCGGCGAGTCCGGCCGGCCCGGCACCCACCACCGCGTAGCGCTGGCGCTGCGGGCTGGGGCGGATCAGCAGCACCGTCTCCTGGCCCGCACGCGGGTTGACGAGGCAGCTCGCGAGCTGGTTCTTGAAGGTGTGGTCCAGGCAGGCCTGGTTGCAGGCGATGCAGGTGTTGATGTCGGCCGCGCGGCCGTCGCGCGCCTTGGCGACGAAGTCGGGGTCGGCCAGCAGCGGCCGCGCCAGCGAGACCATGTCGGCGCTGCCCTCTGCCAGGATGCGCTCGGCCACCTCGGGCGTGTTGATGCGGTTGGTGGTGACCAGTGGGACGGTGATGCCCGCGCCGCGCAGCTCGTCGCGCATCTTCTTGGTGACCCACGCGAAGGCGCCGCGCGGCACGCTGGTGGCGATGGTGGGCACACGCGCCTCGTGCCAGCCGATGCCGGTGTTGAGGATCGTCGCGCCGGCCGCCACCACCGCCTTGGCCAGCTGCACCACCTCGGGCCAGCTGCTGCCGTCGGGGATCAGGTCGAGCATCGAGATCCGGTAGATCAGGATGAAGTCGGGTCCCACCGCCTCGCGCACCCGCTGCACGATCTCCACCGGCAGGCGCATGCGGTTCTCGTAGGCACCGCCCCAGTCGTCGGTCCGCTGGTTGGTGTGCGTGACCAGGAACTGGTTGATGAAGTAGCCCTCGCTGCCCATCACCTC
>JALOSQ010000085.1 GCA_025458335.1 Ideonella sp. | reverse complement strand
GCGCCGAACAGCAGCAGCAGCAGCGGCGCGGTGCGGCGGAAGTTGCGGATCAGCGCGAAGTACTCGTCGTTGCCGAGGCCGGGCAGCGACCAGTTGTAGTGGATGCCCGAAATGGTCTGCATCCGCCGCCCGTAGCGGTGACCCAGGCCCATGCGGTAGACGCTCTTGGCGCGTCCGATGTTGGACGTGCCGTAGCGGCCCAGCGGGATCGTCTCGTCGGCGGGCAGGCCGCAGGGCATGCTGGACACCCACATCCGCTCCTCGCCGAGCGCCCGGTCGACGAACTGGTGGATCTGCGTGAGCTCGCGGATGCAGGACGCTGCGCTGCCATGGACGCCGGTGATCAGCTCGAGCTGCGACTCGCTGTAGTCCGTCGTGATGTGCGGGTGCGTGAGCGCCGAGCCGAGCGCTGCGGGATGCGGCGTGAGCGCGAGCCGCCCGTCGGGCAGCGCGCGCAGGCTTTCCTTCTCGAGGCCGCGCCGCATGCCGGCCAGGCGCTCGCCACCGAGCGCGGCGAGCCGTCGCCGGAGGTCGTCGGTCCGATGATCCATCACCCGGCGATGATGCCTGTCTTTCGTGACGCGCGCCGTCGGGTGACACTCCGGGTCCATGGGGTCGTTGACACTCGCTTCGCTGCTGCCGTCGCTCGTGATCGTGCCGCTCACGCTGCTGCCGATCATCAACCCGCTCGCCGGCGCCCCTGTCTTCATGGCCACGGCCGGCACGGCCCGCGCCGACGTCCGGCGGCTCGCCTGGCAGGTGGCGGTCAACTGCTGGTTCATCCTGGTCGGTTCGATGCTGGTGGGCAGCTATGTGCTCGACTTCTTCGGGATTTCCCTGCCGATCGTGCGCATTGCCGGTGGCTTGCTGGTGGCCGCCGCGGCGTGGCGGATGCTGATGAGCCAGGACGACGACACGGTGCGGCGCGCCGTCGCGCGCCAGCAGACGGCCGCGATGAGCGAGGCCGAGATCGTGCGGCGCAGCTTCTTCCCGCTGACGTTCCCGCTGACCACGGGTCCCGGGACGATCGCGGCCGCGATCGCGCTCGGCGCCAAGCTGCCGACCACGCCAGCGCTCTACCTGGCCGGCGCGGTGGTCGCGGTGGCCGGGGCGACGCTGACCGTGGCGGTGATCTACCTCGTCTACCGCCACGCGGTGCGGCTCAGTGCCCGTCTCGGCGAGGTGGGCATGCTCGTGCTCACGCGCCTGATGGCCTTCGTGCTGCTGTGCATCGGCATCGAGATCCTGTGGACGGGCTGGGCCGAGCTGAACGCCGCGGCCCGCTGACGGGGTTCAGCGGCTCGCGATCGGCCCTGTGCCTCGTGCCGACGCGCCACCGCCGTGGCCCAGGCGCGAATGCCGGTCAGAGCGACCGCAGGTAGCGCAGCTGCACGAAGTCCTCGCCCGGGTTGGGGTCGCCCAGCCCGGCGTTCGAGAAGTGCTCGAGGCGCAGCGACAGCTCGTGCTCGCGACGATCGCCGAAGGCGAGCCCGACGCCGAGCTGCGTGCCGAAGTTCAGCGAGGTCGAGAAGCGCTTGCCGACGGTCTTGTACAAGGGGCCGATGAGGTTCACGCCGGTCCCGAACTCGACGAACCACTGGTGGGTGCTGGTGCGCGGCAGCGCCTGGCGCCACAGCGGCGTGAGGCCGACCTGCGTGATGCGCGAGCGCTGGTCGCCGTTGCCGTTCAGCGATCGCCAGTGGACCACCTCCGCCTCGATGCGCAGCGAACACCGGTAGCCCGGCTCGACGCAATCCACTGCGTCGGCCCGCCAGCCAAGGCCTGCCCCGGCGCTGGCACCGCTGCGCGCCCGGGCGGCCAGGACATAGCCGTCGCGGGGCGCTTCGGTGACGTCGGGCAGCGCCGGCCATGTCTGCGCCGTGGCGGGCGAGGGCAGCGCCAACGCGCCGAGCAGCGCCAGGGCCGCAGCGGGCCATCGCGCAGGGGTGAGGCAGGCAAACGGGATTCGCGACATCACACGCCGAGCAAGGCCGAGAGGCGCGGATCATCGCGCAACGCGGCGCTTGGTCCCTCGAGCGCCACCATGCCCTTCTGAAGCACGACCAGCCGGTCGCTGTGCTGCGAGACCTTGCGGAAGTCGCGGTCGACGATCAGCACCGCGATGCCGCTGCGGCGGATCTCGCCGATCACGCGCCAGATCTCGGCCACGATCAGCGGCGCGAGACCCTCGGTCGCCTCGTCGAGGATCAGCAGGTCCGGATGGGTCATGAGCGCCCGGCCGATCGACAGCATCTGCTGCTCGCCGCCCGACAGCTGTCCGCCGCCATGCCCAAGGCGTTCGGCCAGCCGCGGGAAGGTGTCGAGCACCCGCTCCAGGGTCCAGTCGCGCCGGCCGTCGCGGCCGGCGCGCGCCGCCATGACCAGGTTCTCGCGCACGCTCAGATTCGGGAAGATGCCGCGACCCTCCGGCACCAGGCCGATGCCGGCGCGGGCGGCCTCGTGCGGGGCGCCGCGTGAGAGGTCTCGCCCGTCGATCTCGATGCGGCCGGCGCGCTGGCGCACGTGCCCGAGCACGGTGCGGATCAGCGTCGTCTTGCCCATGCCGTTGCGGCCGAGCAATCCCACCGTCTCGCCGCGCGACACCCGCAGGTTCACGCCGTGCAGCACGTGGCTCGACCCGTACCAGGCGTTCAGGTCGGTGACGCGCAGCAAGGCCTCGCCCGGCGCACTCACGCGTGATCCCCCAGGTAGGCCGCCTGCACCTGCGCGTTCGCGCGCACGGCGGGCGGCGTGTCCGACGCGATCACCGCGCCGTTGACCATCACCGTGATGCGGTCGGCGATCCGGAACACCGCGTCCATGTCGTGCTCGACCAGCAGAACCGCATGCCCCGCCTTGAGCTCGCCGAGCAGCTCGAGCATGCGGTCGGTCTCCTCGGCGCCCATGCCGGCGAGCGGCTCGTCGAGCAGCAGCACCTGCGGCCGGGTGGCCAGGCACATCGCGATCTCGAGCTGCCGCTTCTGGCCGTGCGACAGCGTGCCGGCGGAGCGCTCCACGACCTCGAAAAGCCCGGCCCGGCGGACCGCATCGAGCGCTGCATCGCCGCTGGCGGTGCAGCGCTGCGCATCGGCCCAGAAGGCCCACGGTTTCTGATGGTGCGACTGCGCCGCGAGCCGGCAGTTCTCGAACACGCTGAAGCCCGGGAAGATGGTGGTGCGCTGGTACGTGCGGCCGAGCCCGGCCCGGGCTCGGCGCGGCTGCGGCCAGGTCGTCGCGTCCCGCCCCAGCAGCTCGATGCGCCCGCTCGACGGCGCGATCTCGCCCGACAGCACGTTGACCAGCGTCGACTTGCCCGCGCCGTTGGTGCCGATCACCGCGTGCACCTCGCCGCGACGCCAGTCGAGCGTCACGTCGTCGACGGCCACCAGGCCGCCGAAGCGGCGCGTCACGGCTTCGCAGCGCAGCAGGACGTCGGCGGCGGGCACGGCCGCGCCCGAGACCGCGCTCAAGTCCGCGCTCAAGGCCGTGCCTCCGGCGAGGCCGCGGCCGGTCCGCCTGGCGGCGTGGCACCAGGCCGCCGCCGCAACAGTTCGGCCAGGCCGATCAGCCCGCGCGGGAACAGCGCCACGCTCAGGATGATCAGCCCGCCCATGCCGAGCTGCCAGTGCCGTGCGAACTCGCCGAACCACGCGTCGTTCTTGAAGAACTCCTGCAGCAGCACGTAGGCAAAGGCGCCGAGCACCGCGCCGCGCAGGTGGCCCAGGCCGCCGAGGATGATCATGATCAGCACCGAGCCCGACAGGTGCCAGCTCAGCAGCTCGGGGTTCACGAAGCCGTCCTTCACGCCGAACAGGAACCCGGCCAACCCGGCCAGCGCCCCCGAGATGACGAAGGCCGCGAGCTTGTAGGGATAGGTGGAGAAGCCCATCGCCCGCATGCGCTGCTCGCTGGCCTTGATGCCGGCGAGCGCCCGGCCGAAGCGCGAGCGGGTGAGCAGCGCGAGGAACACGAAGGTCGCCACCAGGCAACCCAGCACGAAGTAGTACATCGTGCGCGGCGCGTCGAGGTCGAGCAGCGTCGCGCCGCCCACCGAGGCGACCGGCTTGAGGTAGAGGTAGATGCCGTCGGTGCCGCCGCCGAAGGGCGTGTCGTGGAAGACGTAGTAGGCCATCTGGGCGAACGCCAGCGTGACCATGATGAAGTACACCCCGCCGGTGCGCAGCGACAGCGAGCCCATGAAAAGGGCGTAGCCCGCCGCGCAGCCCATCGCCGCGGGCAGCAGCCACCACAGCTGGGCCGGGGCTGTCTCGGGCGACAGCATCACCGCGGCGTAGGCGCCGATGCCGAACAGCGCGGCGTGGCCGAAGCACACCAGCCCCGTCTTGCCGACCAGCAGCTCGAGGCTGAGCGCGAAGATCGCGTAGATCATGATCTTGGCGGTCAGGTCGACCCCGTAGCTGCCGCCGACCAGCGGGTACAGCGCCAGCGCCACGCCCGCGGCCGCGACCGGCGCGATGCGCGCCCAGGGCAGGGCGGCCGCCCAGTGCGGCGGCCGCTGTGCCCGGGGATCGCGGCTGACCGGCCCGCTCATCTCAGCCTGCCTTGAACAGCCCGGCGGGCTTCCACAGCAGGATTGCCGCCATCAGCAGGTAGACCAGCACGCCGGCCGCCTGCGGGAACACCACCTTGCCGAAGGTGTCGACGAAGCCGATCAGCAGCGCCGCCAGCAGCGCGCCCTTGATCGAGCCGATGCCGCCGATCACCACCACCACGAAGCAGATGATGAGCACCGAGCCGCCCATGCCGGGGTAGACGCTGGATACGGGCGCCGCGACCATGCCCGCGAACACGGCGATCGCCACGCCCGCCGCGAACACCACGCGGTAGAGGAACTTGATGTTGACGCCCATCGACTGGACCATCTCGCGGTTGGTGCTGCCGGCGCGGATCATCATGCCCAGGCGGGTGCGGGTGAACACGAACCACATGCCCACGGCCAGCGCCAGGCACACCGCGCTGATGAACAGGCGGTAGACCGGGTAGGTCATCACCTCGCCCAGCGGGATGGTGCCGGCGAGGAACTCCGGCGGCTTGACGCCATGCACGTCGTCGCCCACGAGCAGGCTGCGCACCTCCTCGAACACCAGGATCAGGCCGTAGGTCATCAGCACCTGCTGCAGGTGCTCGCGGTCGTACAGGAAGCTGAAGAACACCCACTCCAGCACGTATCCGAGCGCCACCGCCAGCACGAGGCCGACCGCCATCGTGGTGAAGAAGCCGCCCCCGAGGAAGGTGTTCACCCACGGTGCCAGGCCGAAGGCCATGTAGGCCCCGATCATGTAAAAGCTGCCGTGAGCCAGGTTGATCACGCCCATGATCCCGAAGATCAGGGTGAGCCCCGAGGCGACCAGGAACAGCAGCAGGCCGTACTGCAGCGAGTTCAGGCACTGGATCAGGAAGGTCTCGAGGCTCATCGCGCGAGGTCGGGCCGGCTGCGCAGTCTACGGCGGGCGGCAGGCCGTCCCGGACGCGTGCAATCCCGCGGGCGCTGCCGGCGAGCCGTCGCTTCGCGCATACTGGCCCGCGTCTTGCTGGAGGCCTGCCATGCCCGCCACCCCCCTGCCGCTGCCCAGCCCCTTCGTCAGCCGCTACTGGTCCGACCACACCAGCGAGGCGATCTCGCGCATGGACCGCGAGCGCCTGATCGCCGTGCTGCCGGTCGCTGCCACCGAGCAGCATGGGCCGCACCTGCCGATCTCCACCGACCACGCGATCATCGACGGCGTGGTGGCGGCGACGATCCCGAAGATCCCCGCGGCCCTGCCGGCGCTGTTCCTGCCCACCGCGAGCTTCGGCAAGAGCAACGAGCACTCCCGCTACCCGGGCACGATCACGCTGTCGGCCACCACGCTGATCTCGCTGTGGATGGACATCGGCGCGAGCGTCGCGCGCGCAGGCGTGAAGAAGCTCGTGCTGTTCAACAGCCACGGCGGACAGATGTCGGTGATGGATATCGTCACCCGCGACCTGCGCGAGAAGCACGGCCTGATGGTGGTCGCGTCGAACTGGTACACGCTGGGTCTGCCCGAGGGCATGTTCACCGAGCGCGAGGTCAGGCACGGCATCCACGCCGGTGATATCGAGACGTCGGTGATGATGGCGCTCGTTCCGCAGTTCGTGCACGCCGACAAGGCGCGTGACTTCCGTTCGCTCACCGAGACGCTGGCCGAGGAGAACCGGTTCCTGTCGATCACGCCCACCGGAAAGCTGGGCTGGCAGACCCAGGACCTGAACCCGATGGGAGCCGCCGGCGACGCGACCCGTGCCAGTGCCGAGCGCGGCCGTGCCGTGCTCGACTTCGTCTCCAGCCGGTTCGTCGAACTGCTGCAGGAGATCGATCGCTACGACCTCAAGCGCCTGGACAACCGGCCGGCCTGGAGCTGAGGCAGGGCCTGGCCATGCGCACCGAGGCGATCCCGCCGCACCCGTCGACCCTTCCGCGCGATCACGGCTTGCGGGAGGACATCGACTGGGCGGCCGTGGCCCGCGACCTTGCCGGCCTGAATGTCGTCACCGATACCCGCTCGCGCCTGCAGCTGTCGCGCGACTTCTACTGGTACAGCCCGGCGCTGTCGGCGCATCTCGACGGCTGCCGTGCCGACCTGGTGGTCAAGGCGGGGACCGAGGCCGACGTGATCCAGGTCGCCCGGACGGCGGCGCGGCACCGCGTGCCGCTCACGGTGCGTGGCGGCGGCACCGGCAACTACGGCCAGTGTGTGCCGCTGGTCGGCGGCCTGGTGCTCGACGTGACCGCGATGATGCGCGTGCTCGACCTGCGCCCGGGGCGGCTCGTGGCCCAGTGCGGCGCGCGCATGTTCGACCTGGAGATGGCCGCCCGCGAGACCGGCCAGGCATTGCTCATGTGGCCCAGCACCTGGCGGGTGGCGACGATCGCCGGCTTCATCGCGGGCGGTTTCGGCGGCATCGGGTCGACCGCCCACGGCGTGCTGCGCGACGAGGGCAACCTGATCCGATGCCGCGTGGTCACGGTGGAGCCGGACCCACAGGTGATCGAGCTGCACGGGGCGGACATCCAGAAGGTCCACCACGCCTACGGCACCAACGGCATCATCACCGAGGTCGAGCTGGCGCTCGCCCCGGCGGTCGACTGGGTGCACACGATCGCGCTGTTCCCGCGCTACCGCGCAGTGCTCGATGCGGCCGCCGAGGCGGCGCGCGAGACCGAGAGTTTCCTGCTGTCGGCCGTCGATGCGCGTTTCGCACCGTACTACGGGGCGCTGCGCGCGCATTTCCGTGATGGTCGGCACGCGCTCTTCGCCATGATCGCGCCGGGCTCGATGCCGTCGTGGCGCCGCCTCGTCGCAGCGCATGGCGGCGAGGTCACGCTCGCGATGCACGAAGCCCAGCTGGAAGCCGCTGGCCTGCCGCCGGCCTACGAGTGCGCCTACAACCACACCACGCTGCAGGCGCTCAAGGCCGACCGGTCCTGGACCTACCTGCAGGTGGCCTACCCGCAGCCCTTCGACCCCGCGGTGGTCGAGCGGCAGCTCGAGCGCTTCGGCGACGAAGTGCTGCAGCACCAGGAGTTCGCCCGGATGCACGGCCAGCACGCGACCTTCGGCCTGCTGCTCGCGCGCTGGACGACGCTCGAGCGGCAGTACGAACTGATCCGCTCGATCGAGGACGACGGCTGCACCATCTTCAACCCGCACGTGCTCACGATCGAGGACGGCGGCATGAAGACGATCGACACGGTCCAGATCGAGTTCAAGAAGCGCGCCGACCCGTTGGGGCTGATGAACCCGGGCAAGACCCGCGGCTGGCACCCGTCGATGGCCCGCGGCTGATGGCGTGATCGCGCGTCCGACCCCCCCACCCCCTGCCCGAACCCGTCATGACTGTTCCACCTCCGCCGGCCACCGGCCAGCCACTCGCACGTTATGCCGCAGCCAAGCGGGTCGGCGACTTCGTGTTCTTTTCCGGCGTGATCGCCGTCGACCCGTCCCGCGGGCAGGTGGTGCAGCGCTTCGATGACCTGCCCGCCGACGTGCGGGCCCAACTCGGCGAGACGGGCGAGCTCTCCGTCGACGTCTTCCAGGCGCCGGTCCTGGTGCAGAGCTGGTTCGTCCTGAACCGAATCCGTCAGCTGGCAGAGCAGCACGGCGGCACGATGGACAGCGTCTTCAAGCTGGTGCAGTACTTCACCGACCTGCGCGACTACCCCCTGTACAACCGCGTGCGTCGGCTGTTCTACCCGGGCGAGCCGCCGGTCAGCACCGTGGTCGAGGTCAGCGGCATGTTGCCTTCGCGAGAGGTGCGGCTCGAGGTCGAGGGCACGGCCTGGATCCCGGTGGCGAAGTGAACGAAGTCGTCCGACCGCCTTGGCGCGAGGCGCCGTTCCACGGCCACGTGACCCATGCCTGACCGCGTCCTCACGCTGCGAGTCGACCGCATGACGCGGGTGACGCCAGACGTGTTGGCCGTCGAGATGGTCCACCCCCGGGGCGGCCGCCTGCCCGGCTACGCGGCGGGCTCGCACGTCGACCTGTTCCTGCCTGGCGGGTTCGTGCGTCCGTATTCGCTGGCGAGGGCGATGCCCGCGAGCGCCGACGGTCGCTGCGAGCGCTACGTGATCGGCGTCAAGCGCGAGCTGGCCGGTCGGGGTGGGTCGGCCGCGCTGCACGAGCGCGTCCAGCCCGGCGACCTGCTGCCGGTCGGCGTGCCGCGCAACACCTTCCCGCTGGTGCCCGGCGCCACGCACCACCTGCTGCTGGCCGGCGGCATCGGCCTGACGCCGCTGCTGGCGATGGCCGAGTCGTTGCAGGCCGCCGGACGCCACGATTTCACGCTGTGCGTGTTCGCCCGCAGCCGCGCCCACCTGCCGTTCGCCGAGGTGCTGGCCACGCTCGGCGACCGGGTGCGCCTGCACCTCGACGAGCC
>JALOSQ010000084.1 GCA_025458335.1 Ideonella sp. | reverse complement strand
CCGATCACGCGGCCGAAGCCGCGGCAGGTCTCGCAGGCACCCACCGGCGAGTTGAAGCTGAACATCGCCGGCTGCGGCTCGGCGTAGCGCAGGTCGCTCTCGGGGCAGTGCAGGCCGGTGGAGAAACGCCAGACCTCGGGAGCCGGCGTGGCCCCCTCCGTGGCGTCGCCGGCGGCCGGCACGACGTGCACGTCGACCCGGCCGCCCCCGCGCCGCAGCGCGAGCTCGAGCGCCTCGATCACCCGCACCTTGTCGGCACCGGCGAGCCTGAAGCGATCGGCCACCACGTCGAGCACCTTGCGCGGGCCGGTCGGCGAGGCGACCTCGCGCTCGGCCTGCACGCGGGTGAACCCGCTGGCCGACAGCCACTGCTCGACGTCGGCCGCGCTGGCGCTGGCCGGCAGCTCCACCGGGAAGGTCACCACCAGGCGCGGGTCGCCCGCGGCCGCGGCGCGTTCGACCAGTTCGGCATGGATCGTCTCGGGCGTGTCGTGGCGCACCGCGCGAGCGGTCTGGCGGTCGAACAGCGCGGCCGCCCGCGCGTAGAGCAGCTTGAGGTGGTCGTTCAGCTCGGTCATCGTGCCGACCGTGCTGCGGCTGGTGCGAACCGGGTTGGTCTGGTCGATCGCGATCGCCGGCGGCACGCCGTCGACCTGGTCGACCGCCGGGCGGTCCATGCGGTCGAGGAACTGGCGCGCGTAGGCGCTGAAGGTCTCGACGTACCGGCGCTGGCCCTCGGCGTACAGCGTGTCGAACACCAGGCTCGACTTGCCCGAGCCGCTGGGCCCGGTGACCACCGTCATCTCGCCGGTGCGCAGGTCCAGGTCGAGGTTGCGCAGGTTGTGCTGCCGGGCGCCGCGGATGCGGATGAGGCCTTGGGTCATCGGGCGGGGCCGGACGGTGTCGGCGCGGACGCAACGTGGAACCGGGCATTCTAGGAAGGCCGACCGGCCGATCACCCCATGGGGGCTCGGCGCCTGCTAGATTGCCAGTTGCCCGATCCCCACCATGCCGCCCAGTTCCATGTCGCCCCTCCCCGGCCCGGCCTCGATGCGCGACGGCCGGCTCGAACGGCTGATGGAAAGCCTGGAGGAAGGCGTCTGGGAGCGCGACCTGCTTTCGGGGCGCGCCTGGTACTCGCCCCGCTTCAAGCACCTGCTCGGCTTCGCATCGGGGGAGCTCCCCGACGACCCGTCGGTGGTGCGCCTGCGGGTCCACCCGGCCGACCTCGCGCAAGTCGACGCCGCGCACGCCGCCGCAGCGCTCGACGGGCGCGGTGCGTCGCTGACGCTGCGGCTGCTCGTGCGCGACGGCCAATGGCGCTGGTTCCGCGAGCGACTGCGGGTGTGGCCCGACGAGCACGGGCGCCCGACGCGGCTGGTGGGCACGCTGCTGGACATCGACGATCAGCAGCGCGCGCACGACGAACTCGAGCGCATGACCGCCCGGTTCGAGCGCGCGGTCGCGGCATCGGACGAGGGCCTGTTCGAAGCCGTCTGGGACCAGGACGACGTCCAGCTTTCCGCGCGGGCGCGGGAGCTGGTCGGGCTCCCGCCCGACACCGGCCCGGCCAGCTACGCCGCCTTGCGGGCCCGGATCCATCCGGACGACGTCGAGCGGGTGCGCGCCGAGGTCGCGGCAGCCGCCCTGGCCAACGGCCGCTGGCAGGTCGTGTACCGGGCGCGCCGCTTCGACCAGCCCGATCGCTACCAGTGGTTCCGCGAACGTGGCACCGCCAACCGCGATTCGGGCGGCGAGCTGCGCGTCTCGGGCATGCTGGCCGATGTCCACGACCAGGTCACCTCGACCGAACGGCTCGAGGCGCGCGTGGCGCGGCGGACGGCCGAGCTGGCCGACGCGCTCAAGCAGGCCGACGCGCAGCGCGCGGCAGCCGAGGGCGCCAACCGGGCCAAGGCCAGCTTCCTGGGCCAGATGAGCCACGAGCTGCGCACGCCGCTGAACGGGGTGCTCGGGATGCTCCAGCTGGCCCAGCGCAGTGCCGAGTCCGCCGAGCAGAGCCGATGCCTGCAGCTCGCGCGGCAGGCCGGCGACTCGCTGCTGCGGCTGGTCGACGACATCCTCGACTTTGCTCGGGCCGAGGCCGGCAAGCTCACGCTGCGCGACGAGCCGTTCGACCTGGAATCGCTGCTCGCCGAGACGATGCGCAGCTTCGCCCCGGCCATCGCCGCGCGCGGCGTGCACGCCCTGTTCGACTACCAGGGCCCGGCGTGCACGTTCGGAGGGGACCCGGGCCGCCTGCGACAGGTGGTCTCGAACCTGGTGAGCAACGCAGCCAAGTTCACCGAAACCGGCAGTGTGCAGCTCGTGGCCACCGCCGGCGACCTCGACGCCGGTGGGCGTCGACGCGTCACCCTCGAGGTGCGTGACACCGGGCCCGGCATGGACGCCGAAACCGCCCGGCGGGTCTTCGAGCCTTTCGAGCAGGCAGACCTGTCCATCGCCCGCCGGCACGGGGGCACAGGGCTCGGCCTGCCCATCGTGAACATGCTGGTGACGCTGATGGGCGGGCACGTCGAGGTCGAGACCTCGCCGGGCGCCGGTTCGACCTTCCGCGTGGTGCTCGACCTGCCGCAGGTGGAGCCGCCCGCCGACGAGGAGCGACTCACACCAGGCCACGCCCTGCTGGTCAATCGTGATGCGGTGCCGGCTGCCTGGGCGACGCGCCGCCTGGCCCGCGATGGATGGACGGCCGAAGCCGCGACGTCCATCGCCGAGGCGATCGCCCGGCTCGACGCCCCAGGCACCCGGACGCCGCAGCTCGTCCTGATCGGTGAATCGGCGATTTCCGGCGATGACGATTTCGAGGGCCTTCGGCAGCGGTTGGCCGACGGGGTGCCGATCGTGCTGCTGGTCAGGCCCGACTTCAGCGCGCCGGCGCTGGTGTCCCGAGCAGAGACCCACGGGGTGCGGCTGGCGTTCGCGCCGTTGACGCGGCGGGAACTGCGGGACGTCATGCGCGCACCCGTGGCAGCGGCCACCGAGGAGCCCCCGCCGCCGTTGGCGGAGGCCCCAGCGCCTGCCGGGCCCCGCGTGCTGGTCGTCGAGGACAACGCGCTGAACCGGTTGATCGCGCACGAGATGCTGGGCGCGATGGGCGCGCAGGCGCTGCTCGCCGAGTCCGGCGAAGCCGCCCTCGAGCTGTGCGAGGCGGTCGCGCCCGACCTCGTGTTGATGGACATCCAGATGCCCGGCCTCGACGGCCTCGAGACGGCGCGCCGCCTGCGGCGGCTGCAGGCCGGCGGCCGGATGCCGGCCTTCCCGATCGTCGCGCTGACTGCGCACGCGATGCCGGGCGATCGAGAGGCCAGCCTGCAGGCCGGCATGGACGACCACCTGACCAAGCCCATCCAGTTCCAGGAACTGCAGGCCGTTGTCGACCGGTATGCCCGGGCCGGTGGCTGAGCGGTCGATGCCGGTCGGGCGCTGAACTCGGACGGCGCACCGCACTCCAAGCGGATCCGCGAGGCCGCGGCTCGCGCTGTCCCCGCCCCCTCAACACCCGGCCTGTCGCCCTGGAGGTTCCGATGACCGATGCCGAAACCCGCGAGCTGCACCGTGTGCTCAACGCCGTGCTGGCGGAACCCGACACGCCGCTCGGCGCCGAGTGGCGGCGCGCCGCGAACCTGCTGGCCTCCTCGCGCCCGGACGCCACCGCGCGCCTGCTGCGACGGCTCGTGGCCGGGACCATCGCCCAGGCGCCCGTGACCGCCCCGGCAAGCCCCGATGCACCGCCCGCCACCTCGGTCGGGGTCATCGAGGCAGACGGCCGTCCGGCCCTGGCGCCGTCACAGGACGGCCGCCCGGCCCCGGCGTCGACCACGCGCCAGGTGGCGACCCTGGCAGTCGGCGTCGGCGCCGGCGTCGTGGGCGGCGGCCTGGTGCTCGCCGGCCTCGACGCGCTGCTGGGCGACGAGGGCGACCTGCTCTGAGTCGGCCGCGGCGGGCCCGGCCGCCCGCGGCGACCTTCGCCCCGCGTTCACACCCTGTCAGCCGGCCAGGAACCGCTCCACGAGTCCGATCTGCTCGGGCACGTTCAGCGCCGGCGCGTGGCCGCACCCCGGCACGGTCGCGACGACCGCCCGCGGCCCGCGCTGCCTCATCTCGTCGGCCACTTCAGGCAGCAGCAGGTCCGACCGCTCGCCGCGCAGCACGAGCACCGGCAGCTCCAGCGCATCCCAGGCCTCCCACTGACGGTAGTCGTCCGGGTGGTGGATGAACTGCTGCACCATGGCCGGATCGTAGTGCGGCGTCACGCGACCGTCGGGCAAGCGGCGTGTCGAGCTCTCGGTGAGCAGGCGCCATTGCTCTTCGGAGAGCCAGCCGTAGGGCTCGTAGACGGTGCGGAAGTAGCGCTCGAGCTCACCGACGGTGTCGAAGGCCGGCGGGCTGCCGGCATAGGTCCGGATGCGCGTGACGGCAGCCTCGGCGATGTCCGGCCCGATGTCGTTGAGCACGAGGCGCTCGATACGGCCGCGCAGCGGCCCGGCCGCCGCCCTCAGCCCGATCGCGCCGCCCATCGACGTGCCGAGCCACCGGCACGTGCCGATCTGCAAATGGTCGAGCAGCGACACCGCGAGCTGCACGTAGAACGCCAGGCAGTACTCGCGCTGCGGCTGGGGGCTCCACTGGCTGAGGCCGCGCCCGATGGTGTCGGGACAGATCACGCGCCAGCGTCGCGCAAGGTGCGCCGCGACCGGGTCCATGTCGCGGCCGGTGCGCGCCAGGCCGTGCCAGGCCACGACCACCTCGGCCTGGGGATCGCCCCATTCCATGAAGTGGATCTCGCGGCCGGCGCAGACCTGGTAACGCGAGCGCGGCACGGCGTAGGGCATCGGGGCTGGCTCCGCTCAGTCGGGCACGCGGATCGTGCCGCCGCTGAAGGTGATCGCATCGGCCGGCACCGGCGTCGTGGCGATCGGCGGCAGGTTGGCCGGCGCGAGCGCGGGCGCCGCGCCGGGGGTGCCGCCGCGCGGCACCGTGCGCACCACCTGGCTCGCGGGCAGCGCGGCGCCGGCGGTCAGGTGGGCATACACCGCGTCGAGCGCACGGTTCAGGTAGACATGCAGCGGCACGTAGCGGGTGTCGTAGCCGGGCAGGATCGTGGGCAGGCCGATGAATCCGTCGAAGTGCTGGGCATTCGTCACCTCGATGTACGACAGCCGGCTGTCGGGATCGACCGAACGGCTGAGCGCGGCGTAGGGGCGCGAGGTGTGGCTGACCGGCACCAGCGCATCGGCGCGGCCGTGCACGATGAGGGTGGGCTTGCCACCCAGGCGCCCGCTGCGCGTGGTCTCGGCGATGCCTGCGCGCAGGGCCGAGGCCGCGGCCGTCGTGCCGGTCAGCAGGTCGCGCAGGCAGGCCGCCCCGTCCGCGTTGTAGTCCTGCACGCCACTGCTGGGCGAGAACGAGAACGCGTCGCGCAACGGCACGCCCACGCTGTTGTTGTTGATCAGCTGGACGTTGGGCGATGCCTGAGGGGGAACACCGTTCCCCGTCGAGAACATCGCAGCCACCTGCGCCGCATTGGCCGGGATCACCGCCCCCGTGCCGTCCGCCGCCGCGAAGCTGTAGCCGCACAGGTTGTCGGTCACGCTGGCCCGCGAGTGGGCATTGGCATACGTGACGCTCACCGCCGACGCGATCTCGAAGGCGGCGTGTGACGCGTGCAGGATGGCGGCCTCGGGCTCCCAGCCGTAGGCCTGCAGCCGGGCCAGGGCGTCCTCGGCGCGCTCGGCCAGCGTGGCACCGCTGACCAGGCCACGGGACGCGAGCGCCGCGCAGCGGGCCGCCGCCCAGGCCGGCACGATGAACGCGGACCCCGGAGCCCCGGCCACCGACGGCGCCTGGGAGGCGCAGATCTGCAGCAGGTTGGCCTGCGTCGTGTAGTCGTACAGGGGTCTCGCCACGGTCGCCAGCGTGGTCGCACCGCGCTGCACCTGCACCGGGGCGCCCGCGGGCATCTGGATCTGCGGCTCCGACACGGCCACGCCGTCGATCAGCCCGGCGCGGTCGAGTTCGGCGGCCGCCAGCGCCGCCCCTCCGCCATTCGAGATGCTCGAGGCGATCACGACGGTGTTGCCGGGGCGGATGGCCGCTTCACGCAGGCCGTTCGGCAGCACGCGGCCGTACTGCTCGTTGAGCACCCAGAAGGCGAACTGCACGGCCTGCAGGGTATGCGTGCCCCAGTCCTTCTCGGGGTTCTGTTGCGAGTGCGCGTGCTTGAAGGCCAGCCGGTTCGGCGTGACCGCATTGAAGCTCGCCCGTTGGGCCTCGGTGATCGGCGCGCGGAAGTGGGCGGCGGTGCCCACGGCCGCGGCGTCACCGCGGGTGCCGTCGATGCGCGCCACCGTGTTGGCCTGCAGGTCATGCGGCGCCGCGCCGGTCCCCTTGTCGGTGTAGGCCACGGCGCAGCCGCGCTTGAGGCCCCACTCGCCCGTCGCGATGGCGCCGTAGACGCCGCGCGAGCCCGACGAGGTCGCGGTGATCATGCACGGTGCCGCGGGATTGAAGGTGTTCGGAACCTGCACCATCAGCGTGACGTTCTGCCGACCGCTGCCGTCGTCGGCATAGGCAATGGCCTCGATGCCGCCGATGCGTCCTTCGCCGGTGCCGGCCACGCCGCTTGCGTCGACGTTCGGCCCGTAGAACACGCCATAGCCGCCTGCGGCGGTCATGTCGAGCAGCGCGCGGTAGTTCGTGTAGATCGCCAGGCGCCGCAACTCGCCCGCGATCGGGGGGCTCGACACGGTGGGGGGAACCGGCGAGGCCAGGCCCGTGCGGCCCAGGCCGGCAGTCAGCAGGTCGTCGCTGCTACCGTCGTAGGCCGTGATCACCACGTCGCCCACGAACGACGGCTTGACGTTGGCCTCGATGCCGTCGCCGCTCGAACAGGCGGCCCCGGCCATCGCGAGCGAAGCCAGCGCGAGCCGCCACGAAGTCTCGCGAAGGCGGACGGGCAGCGGACGGGCACTCGACAGGATCCTCGGGTTCATGGGCGTCTCCCTGTGGTGTGGGTTCTGGTTGGGGGTGAAGGTGTCGTGCGACCCCGCCGTCGAGGGCGAACCGCGGTGCTCAGCGGCTTCGCCGCGGGGGCGATCGCAGCGCGCGGGCGCGCAGGCGCCCCACGATGCCGGTGGGGAAGTGATAGACCGACAGCACGAACAGCAGCCCGAGCCACAGCAACCAGCGGTCGGGCGACAGAAGGGCGGCCAGCGCGGGCACCTGGTCGAGCCAGCCGGCCTGCGAGACGGCCAGCCGCATCAGGTCCTGCAGGTAGTTCTGGGCGAGAACGAACAGCACCGAGCCGATCACCGCGCCGTACAGGGTGCCCATGCCGCCGATCACGACGATCAGCAGGATGTCGAGCATGATCTCGAACGACAGCGTCGTGTCCGGGCCCACGTAGCGCAGCCACAGCGCGAGCAGTGCGCCGGCAATCGTGGCGAACAGCGCGGCGAGCACGTTGCTGATCGTGCGGTAGACCACCGTCGGGTAGCCGATCGCCTCGGCGCGGAAGTCGTTCTCGCGGATCGCCTGCAGCACGCGGCCGAAGGGCGAGTTGACGATGCGCAGCAGCGCGAGGAACAGCATCAGCACCACCGCGAACATCAGCCAGTAGGTGATCGCCTTGCCGTCGATCAGCAGGCCCAGCACCTCGGTCTCGAAGGGCTCGAACGAGGGGCTGAGCCAGGCCGGGTTGCGGAAGGTGAGGCCATCCTCGCCGCCGGTGAAGTCGCTCAGCTGCGATGCCAGCGTCTGGAACGCCGAGGCCACGGCGAGCGTGATCATCGCGAAGAAGATCGCCTTGACGCGCAGGCTGAACAGGCCGATCAGCAGCGACAGCAGCACCGAGCCGGCAATCGCCACGACGAGCCCGATCGCCACCGCGCCCCAGCCCTCGCCGAGCCGGGTGCTGGCGATGGCCACGCCGTAGGCGCCGATGCCGAAGAACATCGTGTGCGCGAAGCTGACGATGCCGGTGTAGCCCAGCAGCAGGTCGTAGCTGGCCACGAGCAGGATGAACACCAGGATCTTGGCCACCACCGACATCGACTTGGCGCCCGGGAAGAGAAAGGGTGCGAGCGCCAGCACGACCAGGATCGCCACGAGCACCGCGGCCAGCCAGGGGCTGCGCGGCCGGTCGTGCGAGAGCAGGCGGTCAAGCATGTCGGTGCGCCGGTCGAAGAGGCCTCGGCCTTCCGCCGGGCCGGCCCGGGGAAGGCTGCGCCCCCTTGGGGGGCAGGAGCGACGCGACGTGGGGGCTCATCGATTCGCCACCGGGTACAGGCCCTGCGGCCGCCACAGCAGGATGGCCACCATGAGCGCGATGTTCGAGAACAGCGCGACCTTCGGCGCGAGGAAGCCGGTGTAGTTGGCCATCAACCCCACCAGCAGCGCCCCGACGAAGCAGCCGAAGGTCGAGCCCAGCCCGCCGATGATGATCACGATGAAGATCAGCACGTTGACCTGCGCACCGATCTGCGGCACCACGCTCTGCTGGTACAGCCCCCACAGAACGCCGCCGAGCCCGGCGAGCGCCGATCCCGCCACGAACACGCCGACGAACAGTTGGCGGATCCGGTAGCCCAGGGCCTCGACCATCGAGCGGTCCTGGACGCCGGCCCGGATGAGCAGGCCGATCTTGGTGCGGTTGAGCGTGTAGACGAGCACGCCGAACACGACCAGCCCGACGGCGGCGGCGAACACACGGTACTTCTCGATCGCCGCCTCGCCGACCAGCCAGGAGCCGCGCAGTTCCTCGGGCATCGGCAGCGCGATCTGCAGCGGGCCCCAGATGAGCTTGATGATCTCCTCGCCGACGATCATCCCGCCCATCGTGATCAGGATCTGCTTGAGATGCAGGCCGTAGACCGGACGCACGATGACCCGCTCGAACGCCCAGCCCACCGCGCCGGCGACCGCCATCGCCACGGCCATGGCGGCGAACACCGAGACGAAGCCGTTCCAGCCCGCCCCGGCGCCGTAGCCCATCACGCTGGTCGCCAGGAAGGCGCCGAGCGCGATGAACACCCCGTGACCGAAGTT
>JALOSQ010000001.1 GCA_025458335.1 Ideonella sp. | reverse complement strand
GCGTCGACGGCGGGCCGCAGCAGCACGGTGCGATGCGCGCCGAACGGGGTTTCGGAGCTGGCGGACATGGTGCGGACGCTCACACCACGAAGTCGCGGATCGCGTCGGGCATCGGCGACTTCAGCGCCGCGGCCTCGCGCTCGCCATAGCGCTGCGCGTCCCAGATCTCGAAGTGCCGGCCCATGCCCAGCAGCAGCACGTCTCGGTTCAGGCCCGCGAACGTGCGCAACTCGGGTGCGATCAGGATGCGCGAGGAGCCATCGATCTCCAGTTCCATCGCGTGGCCCAGGAAGATCCGCTTCCAGTCGCTCGCCCCCATCGGAAGCCTCACGACGCTGGCGCTGAACGCCTCCCAGGCGCTGCGCGGGAACAGGATCAGGGCGCCGTCAGGGTGCTTGGTGAGGGTCAGGCGGGCATCACCGGTGGCGACCAGGACGTCGCGGTGGCGTGTCGGGACTGCCAGACGGCCCTTGCCGTCCAGCGTCAACGCCGACGCGCCATAGAACTGGAGTTCCGCCACCGAGACCCACCAAGATGCACCTTCTGCCACTCTAGCTGAGGGCCCGGGGCGGGTCAACGCGCGTCAGGCGGGAAATTCAGACAAATCAATCACTTAGTGCAGGTTCTGAAGGCGTCTGCACCGATGCGGGGCTCGGGAGGAAAACATCGTGTAGACAAGCACTTGCCGTCACTTGTGCAAGTGGCACGTGAGACTGCCGGGGTGTGCGGATGACGCGGCACCGGGCCCGTCGACTTGTATCGGCCTGTAAGCGACTGGGCGACGCAGGCGCGTCGGCTCCCCGTCAGGGGGCACGGTTCAGGCAAGCACCAGGTTGTCCCGGTGGATCATCTCGGGCTCGGCTTCGTAGCCGAGGAGCCGCTCGAAGTCGCTCGACGGCCGCCGCGCGATGAGCCGTGCCTCGGCGCTCGAGTAGTTGGCCAGGCCGCGGGCGACCTCGTCGCCCGCCAGGCTGCGCACCGAGACCACGTCGCCGCGGTGGAAGTCGCCTTGCACCTCGACGACGCCGATGGGCAGCAGGCTGACCCCGCCGTGGCGCAGCTTGGCGACCGCCCCGTCGTCGACCACCAGGGTGCCGCGCATCTGCAGGTGATCGACCATCCACTGCTTGCGGGCCGCGAGCTTGGCCGTGGTGGCCACCAGCAGCGTGCCGATCGATTCGCCGTCGGCCAGGCGCAGCAGGACGTCGCGCTCGCGCCCGTACGCGATCGCGGTCGAGGCGCCGCTGCGGGCGGCCCGCTTGGCGGCCAGGATCTTGGTGAGCATCCCGCCGCGGCCGATCGAGGTGCCCGCGCCGCCGGCCATCTGCTCGAGTGAGGGATCGCCGGCCTCGGCGACCGTCACCAGGGTCGCCGCCGGATCGCGCCGCGGGTCGGCCGTGAACAGCCCTTGCTGATCCGTCAGGATCACCAAGGCATCGGCCTCGACGAGATTGGCCACCAGGGCGCCGAGCGTGTCGTTGTCGCCGAACTTGATCTCGTCGTTGACGACCGTGTCGTTCTCGTTGATCACCGGCAGCACGTGGTGTTCGAGCAGGGTGAGCAGGGTCGAGCGCGCGTTGAGGTAGCGCTCGCGGTCGGCCAGGTCCGCGTGGGTGAGCAGCACCTGGGCGCTGCCCAGGCCGTGCGCCTTGAGTTGGGACTCGTAGATCTGGGCCAGGCCCATCTGGCCGACGGCGGCTGCCGCCTGCAGTTCGTGGACCTGCCTGGGGCGGGTCGTCCAGCCCAGGCGCTTCATGCCCTCGGCGATGGCGCCGCTGGACACCATGATCACCTCGCGGCCGCGGAACACCAGCGACGCGATCTGCCGGCACCAGTCGCCGATCGCCGTCGCGTCGACGCCCCGGCCGCCGTCGGTGACGA
This sequence comes from Ideonella sp., assembly GCA_025458335.1. Classification (GTDB taxonomy): domain Bacteria; phylum Pseudomonadota; class Gammaproteobacteria; order Burkholderiales; family Burkholderiaceae_C; genus JAIYCR01. The sequence goes on along the minus strand of JALOSQ010000001.1, from coordinate 28,061 downwards.
GGCTGGAGCCGACCTTGACGACGATCCGCCGGGCGCGGCGCAGGGTGTCGGGGTGGGCGACGGTCATGGCGTCTCGGCGGGGTCGACAGGTCCGAAGCGCGGGTCGACCGGCTCGGCAGGCGGCCGGCGCACCGCGTCGACGTGCTGCCAGACCGCCCGCATCAGCGCGTCGCAACCCTCGTGCGTCGCCGCGGACACGGCGAACCACGGGGCCTTCCAGCGCAGGCGCCGGCGGATCGACCCGATGAGGGCCGCACGGCGGTCGGGGTCGATGGCGTCGATCTTGTTGAGCACCAGCCAGCGCGGCTTGGCCCGCAGGGCCGGGTCGTACCGGGCCAGTTCCTTCTCGAGCGCCCGGACCTGGGCGACCGGGTCGACCGACTCGTCCAGCGGGGCGATGTCGACCAGGTGAAGCAGCAGGTGGGTGCGCTGCAGGTGGCGCAGGAACTGGTGCCCGAGGCCGGCGCCGTCGGCCGCCCCCTCGATCAGGCCCGGCACGTCGGCGATCACGAAGCTCTGCTCGGGGCCGATCCGCACGACGCCCAGGTGCGGGTGCAGGGTCGTGAACGGGTAGTCGGCGACTTTCGGGCGGGCGTTCGAGACGGCCGAGATCAGCGTCGACTTGCCGGCATTGGGCATGCCCAGCAGGCCGACGTCGGCGAGCAGCCGCAGCTCGAGCCGCACGGTGCGCTGCTCGCCGGGCCAGCCGGGCGTCTTCTGGCGGGGGGCGCGGTTGGTGCTCGACTTGAAGTGCAGGTTGCCGAAGCCGCCGTCACCGCCCTTGGCCAGCACCAGCTGCTGTCCGTGCGCGAGCAGTTCGCCGAGCACCTCACCCGTGGTCACGTCGGTCACGATGGTGCCCACCGGCATGCGCAGCCGGACATCGTCGGCGGCGGCACCGTACTGGTCCGACCCGCGCCCCGGCTCGCCGTTGCGCGCCTCGTGCCGGCGCGAGAAACGAAAGTCGACCAGCGTGTTGAGGTTGCGGTCACCGACCGCGATCACGCTGCCGCCGCGACCGCCGTCGCCCCCGTCCGGGCCGCCGAACGGGATGAACTTCTCGCGGCGGAAGCTCGCGCAGCCTGCTCCCCCGTGGCCGGCGGCCACGTCGATGGTCACTTCGTCGACGAACTTCATCGGGGTCTCGGCAGGCAATGCCCTGGGAGGTCCGGCGCGAACGAAAAAGCCCCGCCGGGGCGGGGCTTCGGTCCGGCGCGGCGCGAGGTTCTCAGGCCGCGGCCTCGACCACGACCGTGGAGTGGTTCGACGGGCCCTTGACGGCGAACTTCACCGTGCCATCCACCAGCGCGAACAGCGTGTGGTCACGACCCATGCCGACATTCGGGCCTGCATGGAAGCGGGTGCCGCGCTGGCGCACGATGATCGAACCGGCCGAGACCGCCTGACCACCGAACACCTTGACGCCGAGCATCTTCGGCTTGGAATCGCGGCCGTTGCGGGTCGAGCCGCCGCCCTTTTTCTGTGCCATGTCCGTCTCTCGATTGGAAAGTGGATCCGATCAGCCGTTGACCGCGGCGATCTGCAACTCGGTGAAGCCCTGGCGATGGCCCTGGCGCTTCTGGTAGTGCTTGCGGCGGCGCATCTTGAAGATGCGAACCTTGTCGTGACGGCCGTGGCCGAGCACCGTCGCGCTGACCGAGGCGCCCTCGACGTACGGTGCTCCCACGCGCAGCGACTCGCCCTCGCCGATGGCCAGCACTTCGGCGATGCTGACGCTCTGGCCAACCTCGGCCGGCAGAAGCTCCACCTTGATGCGCTCGCCCGCGGCCACCTTGTACTGCTTGCCGCCGGTCTTGATCACCGCGTACATGTCGTCGTCCTTCGCTCTCTGGATCCGTGGTCGGCCTGTTGCACGGGTGGCACCCGGCGGGCCCTGTCGACGCGACCGACCCCCCGGGGTCGGTGCGGGGGCCCTGCGCACTGTCTGCGCCACGAAAAGCCCGTCAGTATAGCAACTTCGGCGCGGGAAGGGGTGCCGCCGCGGCGCGCGCGTGGTCGTGCCCGAGCGCGCGACGCGGCGACGGCAGGGGGGCGAGGCCCGATTCCTATAATCCGAAGCCCTCCGAAAGCCATACGTGCAAACCTCGTTCACCGCGGAACTCCTGGCGTCGCATCCGAGCGTTCAGCCCCAGCTTTCGGACGACCTGGCGCGCGTCGAGTCCATCATCCGCGCCCGTCTCGAGTCCGACGTGTCGCTGATCGCCACGATCGGCGAGTACATCGTGGCGGCCGGTGGCAAGCGCGTGCGGCCCCTGTTGCTGCTGCTGTGCGCGAACGCCCTGGGGGTGCGCGGCGACGTCAAGCACGAACTCGCGGCCACGGTGGAGTTCATCCACACGGCGACGCTGTTGCACGACGATGTGGTCGACGAGTCCGACCTTCGGCGCGGACGCCAGACGGCCAACGCGCTGTTCGGCAATGCGGCCAGCGTGCTGGTGGGCGACTTCCTGTACTCGCGCGCCTTCCAGATGATGGTGTCGTGCGGCAGCCTGCGCGCCCTCGAGGTGCTGGCTGACGCGACCAACGTCATCGCCCGGGGCGAGGTGCTGCAGCTGATGAACACGCGCGACCTCGACCTGCAGGTCGAGGAGTACCTGCGCGTGGTGCGATTCAAGACCGCCAAGCTGTTCGAGGCCAGTTCGCGCCTGGGGGCGGTGCTGGCCTCGGCGGCGCCGGCCGTCGAGGAGGCCTGCGCGACCTACGGCCGCAGCGTCGGCACGGCGTTCCAGCTCATCGACGACCTGCTCGACTACAGCGGCGATCCGGCCGACATCGGCAAGCACGTCGGTGACGACCTGCGCGAAGGCAAGCTCACGCTGCCGCTGCTGGCGGCGCTGCAGCGGGGGTCGGCCGAGGATCGCGGCTTCATCCGTGCGGCGATCGAGCACGGCGAGGCGCCGCTCGACGAGGTGATGGCGATCCTGCGGCGCACCGGTGCGCTCGACGCGACCCGGGAGGCCGCGCGTGCCGAGGCGCAGACGGCCTGTGACGCGCTCGACGCCCTGCCGGGCTCGCCCTACCGCGAAGCCCTGCTAAACTTCGCGGTTCGTTTGGTCGACCGATCGGCCTGAACGCGCGGCCGCCTCGCGGCTGGGCGTCTGGCGCCTCCCGTTCGGCCCATCGGGGTGTAGCTTAGCCTGGTAGAGCGCTACGTTCGGGACGTAGAGGCCGGTGGTTCGAATCCACTCACCCCGACCAGTCTTCCGCGTGTGACCGAACCCCGGTCGCAGCCTCATTGCGGCAGGAGTTGCATTTACACACCTGCAGCGATCCGCGATCATCCGGGTCGATGTCCTTCCGCAGCCTCGTGACGCGTGGATACCCTCGCTGAAGCCGCCCAATCGTCGTTGTCCGGCGTGGCGCGGGTGCTCGTCCACGCGGGCAAGCTGACGCCCCGCCGCGCCGAGGAGCTCGTGCGCAGCGCGCGCGAGAAGAAATCCAGCTTCATCGCGGCCGTCATCCAGGCGGGCGCGGTCTCGCCCGCGGACCTGGCGCACACGCTGTCGTCGGCCCTGGCCCTGCCGCTGCTGGACCTCGCCTCGGTCGATATCCAGCGGCTGCCCAAGAACCTCATCGACGGACGCACGGCGTCGCAATACCAGGTCCTGGTGCTCGGCAAGCGGGGCAACCGCCTGTTCATCGGCGGCGCCGACCCCACCGACCAGGAGGCCGTCGAGCGCATCAAGTTCGCCACACAGCTGTCGCCCGAGTGGGTGATCGTCGAGCACGACAAGCTGTCCAAGGTGCTCGAGAACGCCGGGGCCTCGGCGGGCGAGGTCATCGAGTCGATGGCCAGTGGCGACTTCGACTTCGACATCGCGACCGAAGAGGCGGCGCCCGAGTCCAACGAGGTCCTCACCGACGTCGAGGACGCGCCGGTCGTGCGTTTCCTGCAGAAGATGCTGATCGACGCGATCAACGCGCGCGCATCGGACCTGCACTTCGAGCCGTACGAGCATTACTACCGGGTGCGTTTCCGCATCGACGGCGAGTTGCGCGAGATCGCGCAGCCCCCGATCGCCATCAAGGAGAAGCTCGCCTCTCGAATCAAGGTGATTTCGCGGCTGGACATCGCCGAGAAGCGCGTGCCCCAGGACGGGCGCATGAAGCTGAAGTTCGGCAGCAAGGCGATCGACTTCCGCGTCAGCACCCTGCCCACCATCTACGGCGAGAAGGTGGTGATCCGGATCCTCGATCCTTCCAGCGCCAAGGTCGGCATCGATGCGCTGGGCTACGAGAAGGTCGAGAAGGAGCGCCTGCTGCGCGCGATCGAGCGGCCCTACGGGATGATCCTGGTCACCGGTCCGACCGGCAGCGGCAAGACGGTGTCGCTGTATACCTGCCTGAACCTGCTCAACCAGCCGGGCGTGAACATCGCGACGGTGGAGGACCCGGCCGAAATCAACCTGCCGGGCATCAACCAGGTCAATGTCAACGAACGCGCCGGCCTGACCTTCGCCGTCGCGTTGCGGGCCTTCCTGCGCCAGGACCCGGACATCGTGATGGTCGGTGAGATCCGCGACCTCGAGACCGCCGAGATCGCGATGAAGGCCGCGCAGACCGGCCACCTGGTGCTGTCGACGCTGCACACCAACGACGCTCCCTCGACGCTGACCCGCCTGAAGAACATGGGCGTGGCGCCGTTCAACATCGCCTCGGGCGTGCTGCTCATCTCCGCCCAGCGCCTGGCGCGTCGCCTGTGCGAGAACTGCAAGACATTCGCCGACTATCCCCGCGAGGCGTTGCTCAAGGCCGGTTTCGCGGCGAGCGAGTTGGACGGCAGCTGGCGGCCCTACCGTGCGGTGGGCTGCTCGGCGTGCACCAACGGTTACAAGGGCCGGGTGGGCCTGTACCAGGTGATGCCGATAACCGAATCGATCCAGCGCATCATCCTGGGCGAGGGCTCGGCGCTCGACATCGCCGAGCAAGCCCAGCGTGAAGGAGTGCGCGATCTTCGACAGTCGGGCCTGGTCAAGGTGCGTACGGGCGTGACGACACTCGAAGAGGTGATCGCCGTCACCAACGACTGAACGCGCCCGCCCGGTGCCCGCGCCTGCGGGTGTCGGGGCCGGTCCGACCAACCATCCCGTGGCAACCATGGCGACTGCAGCAGCGGCAAAGAATCCTCGCGAAGCCATCTTCGAGTGGGAAGGCAAGGACAAGACCGGCAAGGTCATGCGCGGCGAGATGCGCGCCGGTGGCGAAGCCATGGTCAGCGCCTCGTTGCGCCGCCAGGGCATCCTGATCACCCGCGTCAAGAAGCGCCGGACCTCGGGCGGTCGGTCGATCAAGCAGAAGGACATCGCGATCTTCACGCGGCAGCTGTCCACCATGCTGAAGGCCGGCGTGCCGCTCCTCCAGGCTTTCGACATCGTCGCGCGCGGCAGCACCAACCCGAAGCTCACGCGGCTGCTCACCGACATCCGCTCCGACGTCGAGACCGGCACGAGCCTGTCGTCGGCGTTCCGCAAGCACCCGCTCTATTTCGACGCGCTGTACTGCAACCTCGTCGAGGCCGGCGAGGCCGGCGGCATCCTGGAGGCGCTGCTCGAGCGCCTGGCGATCTACCAGGAAAAGACGATGGCGCTGAAGAACAAGATCAAGTCGGCGCTGATGTACCCGACCGCCGTGCTGGTGGTCGCGTTCATCGTGCTGGCGGTGATCATGATCTTCGTGGTGCCGTCGTTCGAGGAGGTCTTCAAGGGCTTCGGCGCCGAGCTGCCGGCGCCGACGCTGGTGGTGATCGCCCTGTCGAAGCTGTTCGTCGACTACTGGTGGATCATCTTCGGCGTGCTGTTCGGCGGAGGCTACTTCGCCTATCAATCGTGGCGGCGCTCCGAGAAGTTCCAGAAGGCGGTCGACCGCCTGATGCTGCGCGTGCCGGTGTTCGGTGACCTCGTTCGCAAGGCGGCGGTGGCGCGCTGGACGCGCACGCTGTCGACCATGTTCGCCGCCGGCGTTCCGCTGGTCGAGGCGCTGGACTCGGTCGGCGGCGCGTCGGGCAACGCGGTGTACGCCGACGCGACGGAGCAGATCCAGAAGGACGTGTCGACCGGCGCGGGCCTGACCACGTCGATGCAGGGCACGGGCGTCTTCCCGGTCATGGTGCTGCAGATGACCGCGATCGGCGAGGAATCCGGCTCGCTCGACCAGATGCTGGGCAAGGCGGCCGAGTTCTACGAGGACGAGGTCGATGAGGCGGTCAAGGGGCTGTCCAGCCTGATGGAGCCGTTCATCATCGTCATCCTCGGGGTGCTGATCGGCGGCATCGTCATCTCGATGTACCTGCCGATCTTCAAGCTGGGCCAGGTGGTGTGAGTCCGGACCTGCTCCAGGTCCTGCTGTCGCCGTGGTTCCTGGGGGTCGTCGGGCTGTGCATCGGCAGCTTCCTGAACGTCGTGGCGCACCGGCTGCCGCTCATCATGGAACGGCAGTGGTGGGCAGAGGTCGCCCACCAGCTGGGTGATCGGGACTCCTGGCAACGCACGTTCGGCGCGCCGCGCGACCCGGCTGAACCGGCCCGGGCCGCCGCACTCGGCGAATCGCTCCAGGGCCAGCTCGAGTCCCTGCCCGCCCTCGGGATCGCCCGGCCGCGATCCCGTTGCCCCTCCTGCGGCACGCCCATCGCGGCCTGGCACAACGTGCCGGTCCTGGGCTATCTCGTGCTGCGCGGCCGCTGCGCGGCCTGCGGCGTGTCGATCGGGTGGCGCTACCCGGCCGTCGAGGCCTTCGTCGGCCTTCTGTTCGTCGCCGTGGCGTGGCGGTTCGGCGCCCAGCCGGTCACGATCCTGTGGTGCGCCTTCGCGGCCGTGCTGGTGGCAGCTTCGCTCGTCGACTGGGACACGACGCTGCTGCCCGACGGGTTGACGCTGCCGCTGCTGTGGGGGGGGCTGCTCGCGGCGCTGGCCGGCTGGACCTTGCCGCTGTCCGAGGCGGTGCTCGGGGCGGTGGCCGGCTACCTGAGCCTGTGGGCGGTGTACTGGTTCTTCAAGCTCGCCACTGGCAAGGAGGGCATGGGCGCCGGCGACTTCAAGCTGCTCGCTGCACTGGGAGCGTGGCTGGGCTGGACGATGGTGCTGCCGATCGTGCTGATGGCCTCGGTGCTTGGTGCAGTGGTCGGGCTGGGCATGAAGGCCGCCGGCGCGTTGCGCGAAGGTCGCTTCGTGCCCTTCGGACCGTTCCTGGCCGGCGCGGGATTGGTCGTGATGCTTGCCGGGCCGGTGCGCGTGATGTCCTGGCTCGGGTGGGCCTGATCGCGGGGTCGCTTCATGACGCTGACGGTCGGCCTCACGGGCGGCATCGGGTCGGGCAAGAGCGCGGTGGCCCGGCATCTGGTCGCGCTCGGCGCCGACCTCGTCGACACCGACGCCATCGCCAGGCGCCTGGCCGAGCCGGGCGGTGCTGCGATCGGCGCCCTGCGCGAGGCCTTCGGCCCGGCCTGCATCGACGCGCAGGGCGCGCTCGACCGGGCCTGGATGCGCGAGCAGGCGTTCTCGGATGCGCAGGTCCGCCGACGGCTCGAGGCCATCCTGCACCCGATGATCGGCGCTCGTGCGCAGGAGGCTGCGGCCCGGTCGCGAGCGCCGATGCTGGTGTTCGACGTGCCGTTGCTGGTGGAGTCGGGTCGGTGGCGATCGCGGGTCGACCGGGTGCTGGTGATCGACTGCGAGGAGGCGATCCAGGTCGAGCGCGTGGTGCGTCGCTCGGGCTGGACACCCGCGCAGGTCCGCGCCGTGATCGAGCGCCAGGCTGGCCGGGCGGCGCGCCGCGCCTGTGCCGACGCGGTTCTGGTCAACGAGGGCACCGACCTCGAGGCCTTGCACACCGAGGTCGGGCTGCTGCTGACCACCTGGGGGATCGTGCCGGCCAGCGCGCCGGGTCAGGACCTGTCGTGAGGACGGTCGAGGCTGGGCCAGAATCGGCTGCTTCCCGCTGACCCATCCACTCGAGCCTTCCCGGCCGTCGACTTCCGTGGTGCCGTACGAGTTCCCGCTGACCGAGGGCCTGCGCACCGCGCTTCGCCTCGCGTCCCTGGTCGAACGGCTCGACGCACAGGTCGCGGCGGACGCCGCTGTCGACCATCACGGCGCGCTCGTGACCCTGTTCGAGATCGCGGACATCGCGGCGCGCGTCGAGATCAAGGGCGACCTGCTGCGCGACCTGGAGCGGCATCGAGCCGCCCTTCAGGCGCTGCAGGACCACCCCGCGGTCGACCGGGGCGTGCTGCGCGAGACCCTCGCGCAACTGGCGTCGTCTCACGAGGCGTTGCTGGCCACGACCGGCAAGCTCGGGCCCCAGCTGGCGTCGAACGACTTCCTGGTCAGCATCAAGAGCCGGATCAGCATCCCGGCGGGCACCTGCGAATTCGACCTGCCGGCATTCCACGCGTGGAAGCGGCGCGAGCCGGAACGTCGACGCGCGGACCTGATGGCCTGGCGCCAGCCGCTCGCTCCCTACGCGCGGGCGCTGCGGCTCGTGCTCGACCTCGTGCGAGGCAGTGGCGAGCCCCGGCACGAACTGGCGCGTGGCGGAACCTTCCAGATGAACCTCGCGGGCCACCGTCCGGTCGTGCTGGTGCGACTGCAGGTCCCCGCCGACGAGCCGACTTCAGCGGTTCCGGAGGTCAGCGGACACCGTCTGCTGCTGTCGATCCGGATGATGCGGCTGGAGGATGACGGGCAGCTACGTCCAGTCGTTGCCGACGTCCCGTTCACCCTGACCCTGTGCTCCGGGCCCTGACGGGCAACCCGCGAGCAGCCCGCGCCTGGCCGGAACGACCTCAGCGCCGCCCGCCTGAGTTGGCCGCGGCCTGTGCCTCGGCACAGGAAGGGGCACAGACGAACTGGGTCTTGCCGAGCAGGCGCTTGGTCTGCAGCGAGGCGCGCGGACGGTGCTTGCCGCACAGGAAGCACGACATCGTGCCCGACGCGAAGGCGCCCGTGGCCGCGAAGGGCGAGCCCGGTGCCTTGGTCTTGTAGCGCAAACCGCTCGGCTTGATGGTGCTCTTGATTTCGGTCTTGCTCATGCCCTGATTGTCCTACGGCTTGGGCCCGTCCGCGCCCATGGCCCCTGGACCCCGAGGTCGGAGTCCCCGCGACCTCGGGTGCGGCCGATCGCGGCGGCCGATACCCCGGCATCCGATCCGGGTGGCCCTTGATGACGGCGGGTCGATCCTTATAATTGTCCTGTTAGCACTCAGTTGTGTCGAGTGCTACCAGTCCCGACCCTCAGGCACGTTCGCGTGCCTGATCCGTTTCTGTCCATCGAGGAGCCTTCATGAAACTCCGTCCGTTGCACGATCGCGTCATCGTCAAGCGCCTGGAGAACGAGACCAAGACCGCCTCCGGGATCGTGATCCCCGACAACGCCGCCGAGAAGCCCGACCAGGGCGAGGTGCTGGCCGTCGGACCCGGCAAGCGCAACGACAAGGGCGACTTCGTCGTGCCGAACATCAAGGCCGGCGACCGCGTCCTGTTCGGCAAGTACAGCGGCCAGACCGTCAAGGTCGACGGCGACGAGCTGCTCGTGATGCGCGAGGAAGACCTCTTCGCCGTCATCGAGAAGTGATCGTCTGAACCCGAAGAGCACTGGAGATATTGAAGATGGCAGCAAAAGACGTGGTTTTCGGCGCTGATGCGCGCCACCGCATGGTCGACGGCGTCAACATCCTGGCCAACGCGGTCAAGGTGACGCTCGGCCCCAAGGGCCGCAACGTGGTCCTCGAGCGCTCGTTCGGCGCTCCCACCGTCACCAAGGACGGTGTCTCGGTCGCCAAGGAGATCGAGCTCAAGGACAAGCTCATGAACATGGGCGCCCAGATGGTCAAGGAGGTCGCCTCCAAGACCAGCGACGCCGCCGGTGACGGCACCACCACCGCGACGGTGCTGGCGCAGTCGATCGTGCGCGAGGGCATGAAGTACGTGGCCGCGGGCATGAACCCGATGGACCTCAAGCGTGGCATCGACAAGGCCGTGACCGGCCTGGTCGAGGAGCTGAAGAAGATCAGCAAGCCCACCACCACCAGCAAGGAGATCAGCCAGGTCGGCTCGATCTCGGCCAACAGCGATGCGTCGATCGGCGAGATCATCGCCAAGGCGATGGACAAGGTCGGCAAGGAAGGCGTGATCACCGTCGAGGACGGCAAGAGCCTCGACAACGAGCTCGACATCGTCGAGGGCATGCAGTTCGACCGCGGCTACCTGTCGCCCTACTTCATCAACAACCCCGAGAAGCAGGTCACGGTCCTCGAGAACCCGTACATCCTCCTGCACGACAAGAAGGTCAGCAACATCCGCGACCTGCTGCCCACGCTGGAGCAGGTGGCCAAGGCGGGCAAGCCGCTGCTGATCGTCGCCGAGGAAGTCGAGGGCGAGGCGCTGGCCACGCTGGTGGTCAACACCATCCGCGGCATCCTGAAGGTCTGCGCCGTCAAGGCGCCGGGCTTCGGTGACCGTCGCAAGGCGATGCTCGAGGACATGGCGATCCTGACCGGCGGCAAGGTGATCTCCGACGAGGTCGGCCTGACGCTCGAGAAGGTCGGCCTCGCCGACCTGGGCCAGGCCAAGCGCGTCGAGGTGGCCAAGGAGAACACCACGATCATCGACGGCGCCGGCAAGGCGGCCGACATCGAGGCGCGCGTCAAGCAGATCCGCGTCCAGATCGAGGAGGCCACGAGCGACTACGACCGCGAGAAGCTGCAGGAGCGCGTGGCCAAGCTGGCTGGCGGCGTGGCGGTGATCAAGGTCGGCGCCGCCACCGAGGTCGAGATGAAGGAGAAGAAGGCCCGCGTCGAGGACGCCCTGCACGCCACCCGCGCCGCGGTGGAAGAGGGCATCGTCGCCGGTGGCGGTGTTGCGCTGCTGCGTGCTCGCCAGTCCGTGGGCACCAAGCTCAAGGGCGACAACCACGACCAGGATGCCGGCATCAAGATCGTGCTGCGTGCGGTCGAGCAGCCCCTGCGCGAGATCGTCGCCAACGCCGGCGACGAGCCGAGCGTGGTGATCAACAAGGTGCTCGATGGCAAGGGCAACTTCGGCTACAACGCCGCGACCGGCCAGTACGGCGACATGATCGAGATGGGCATCCTGGACCCGACCAAGGTCACCCGTACCGCGCTGCAGAACGCGGCGTCGGTGGCCGGCCTGATGCTCACCACCGAGTGCATGGTCGCCGAGGCGCCGAAGGACGAGACCCCCGCGCCGGCCGGCGGCGGCATGGGTGGCATGGGCGGCATGGGCATGGACATGTGATCGCCTGATCGTCCACGTTCCCGTCAGAAAAGGGCCGCAGCGATGCGGCCCTTTTCCTTTGGACCGTCCATAATTTGTGAACACAAGACCCCAGGGAGCTTCCATGCATGCGCCACTGCCAGCGGCCCTGCGCAAGTTCGTGGACGATGAACTCGCTCGCGCGCCGAGCCTGATCGACCGGGTCCTGTTCCTGGCGCTGAACCAACTGCGCCAGCCGCGCGAACGCCTCCTGTCGCCGACGGAGGCGAAGCTGCATAGCGAGCTGGCGCACGGCCTGTCGCAGCACCGTGAGCGGTGCGCCGCGGCCTTCGTCGAGGCGCTGGGTGACCTGGTCACCGAGGACCTGGCGCGGCGCTACGTCGATGTCGGCAGCCACGGCAGCGCCAGCGAGCCGTCGCGCCTCACGCTGATGGACGAGACCGACCTGGCGGCCGACGTCGAGCTGGCGCGCACCATCGAGCAGATCCAGGACGTCGCCGAATGGGAGCAGCGCGAGCTGCAGACCTTCACATCCACGCTCGCCGGCCTCGACCACGTCGAGCCGACCTCGAACCCGCTTCGGGCCGAGATCATGGCCAAGGCGTTCTGGTACGCGGCCGACGCGTTGCCGATGGCACGCGGCTTCCAGGTGCTGTTCATGCACGTCGGCGGCGAGTCGCTCGCCCAGGCGCTCAAGATGGCGTACGCGGCCAGCGCGACCCGCCTCGAGAGCATGGGCATCGAGCCGAGCAAGTACCGCACCGGCGTGCCGCCGACGCCGAACGCCAGCGCCGACCGGCAGGCGTATGCGCTGGAGTCGCGGGCGCCCGCCCGCCCACCCGCCGGCCCACCCGCCGATCTCGCGCCGCCCGGAATGGGCGTCGCGCCGCCGGCGCTGCGGCAGGGCGCCGACGACCTGCATGCGGCCCGTGCCATGGTCGACCGGCAGGTCACCGAGATGGTGAACCGCATGTTCTCGGCCATCGAGGCGGAGCGCGGCCTGCATCCCGAGCTGCGCGAGCTGATCAGGCGCCTGAAGGACTCGACGCTGCGCATGGCGCTCAAGGACCCGGACATGCTCGACGAGGCCGAACACCCCGCCTGGCACCTTCTGGACCGCCTGGCGTACCAGAGCAGCTGCCGCCCGAACCTGCACGATCCGCGGCTGACGGCCTACATCTCGTTCGCCTCGGGGCTCGTCGACGGGGTGCTGTCGTCGGGTGAACAGACCGCCGAGCATTTCAAGCGCTGCGTCGACCGGCTCGACGCGTTCGCCCAGCGCCAGTTCCGGGAGCAGCTCGACGAGGCCTCGACCGAGATCGCGCGGCTGGAGACCCAGGAGCGTTCGGCGCTCGGCGGCGACGGCGAGGCGGGGGATACGCTGGACGTGCCCACGATGGACACCGTGCCCGCGGACCTGGTGGACCTCGTCGCCGGCTCGGGCGATGCCGAACCGGCGTCACAGTGGGTCGACGAGCAGCACCCGGGGCGGTGGTACCGCGTCTTCGTCAACGGCCGCTGGACCTTGGTGCAGCTCCTGTGGCACAGCGAGCGCCGCGCACAGTGGCTGTTCGCTGGCGAGGCGGTCGAGCAACGGCTCGCCTTGACCCGCCGCGCCTTCGTGCAGATGCGCACCGACGGCTTGATCCAGCCGTTCAGCGAGCGCCGCCTGATGCGGCGTGCCGCCGATGAGGTGCTGCAGTCGATGGGCGGCCCGGGCCGCTGAGCCGCCGCCGCTTGCACGCGCGGCGGGCCGGGCTGCGCCTGGCCGACTGATGTCGGCTCAGGCGCCGAGCGTGGAGAGCAAGGCGCCCTGACGCCGTCGCAGATCCTCGCTGTCCTCGGTGTCGCCGCAATGCTCCAGCGCGTCACTGACGCGGCCCAGCACGGCGGCCTCGCAGCGGGGGTCCTGCGTCCGCGCCGCGAGCGTCGCGGCCTCGTAGCCATGATCGCGGGCGCGCTCGCGCGCGGCGTAGGCGCGACGCGGGTCGGCCGGGTCGAGTTGCGCGGCGAGCGCAGCGCAGGTGGCGGCCAGTTCGCACAGCGTGTCGATGCTCAGGTGGCTCGCGCCGAGTGTCCGAGACCACGCGAGGCCGCGCTGGAGGTACCACTCGGCGGCGTCCAGGCTGCCTTGGCATCGATGGCAGTGACCGACCTCGAGCAACGCAATGGCCATCTCCACCGGACGCAGGCGCAGCTCGGCGGCGTCGAGGTGCCGAACGGCCGTTTCCAGGGCCTCGATGCCTGACTCCGTGGGCCGGTGCGCATCGACCCGATGCGCGGCGCTGCGAGACAGGGGTCGGATCGACGTCGATGGGGTCATGCAGGCTCCCTGGAGGATCGGCCTCGGGGTCGGCGACGGGCCATCGTACGGGGGATCGGCGGGCTAGCGGGTTCCGCGGCGCGGGGGTGCCCCGTGGACGGGGGTCAGGCCAGCGGCCGGGCACGCGGCTTGATGAGCCGCTTCGTGAAGGTGATCACTCTCCAGCCCATCAGCACGCCGACGATCGTGGCGTACACGCTCCACTCGGCGAAGTCGTTCTTGCCGGCGCGCATCCAGAAGAAATGCAGCAGCGCCAGGCCCGCAACGGCGTAGACCAGCCGGTGCAGCGCCTTCCAGCGCTGGGCGCCGAGCGCCCGGATCGCCGCATTGAACGAGGTCGCGGCCAGGGGCAGCATCAGCAACAGCGCCAGGCTGCCGACCAGGATGAACGGACGCTTGACGACGTCACGCCAAAGGTCGGCCAGGACGAATCCCATGTCGAGCCAGCCGTACGCCAGCGCGTGCAGCAGGCCGTAGGCGAAGGCCGCAAGGCCCAGCGTCCGGCGCCACCGCGCCAGCGCGGCCAGGCCGGTGGCCTCGCGCAACGGCGTGACCGCGAGTGCGAGACACAGGAAGCGCAAGGTCCATTCGCCGGTGCCGCGGATGAGCGCCTCGGCCGGGTTCGGGCCCAGCGTGTTCTGCACCGCGCCCCACAGCAGGCCGGCGGCCGGAAGCGCACAGGCCAGCGCCACCGCCGGCTGCACGCCCGGGCGAAGCAGCCAGGCGTCGAGCCAGCGCATCAGAAGTGCTTGCGCAGGTCCATGCCGGCGTACAGCTGCCCGACCTGGGCCTCGTAGCCGTTGAACATCAGCGTCGGGCGCCGGCGCTGCAGCAGGCCGTCCTCGCCGATGCGCCGCTCGTGCGACTGGCTCCAGCGTGGATGGTCCACCTGCGGATTGACGTTGGAGTAGAAGCCGTACTCGTGCGGCGCGGCGTCGGTCCAGGCCGTCTTGGGCTGCTTCTCGGTGAAGCGGATGCGCACGATCGACTTGCCGCTCTTGAATCCGTACTTCCAGGGCACCACCACCCGCAGCGGCGCGCCGTTCTGGTTTGGCAGCACCTCGCCGTACAGCCCGAACGCGAGCATGGTCAGCGGGTGGAGCGCCTCGTCGAGCCGCAGGCCCTCGGTGTAAGGCCAGTTGATGACCGACGACGACAGCCCAGGCATCTGCTTCGGATCGGCCAGCGTCACGAACTGGACGTACTTCGCGTTGCCGGTCGGCTCGACGCGGCGGATGAGCTCGGCCAGCGGGTACCCGACCCACGGGATCACCATCGACCAGCCCTCGACGCAGCGCATCCGATAGATGCGTTCCTCCATCGGGGCCAGCTTGAGCAGGTCGTCGATGCCGAAGGTGCCCGGCCGTGCCACCTCGCCTTCCACGGCCACGGTCCAGGGTCGGGTCTTCAGGCGATGCGCGTGCCGGGCCGGGTCACCCTTGTCGAGCCCGAACTCGTAGAAGTTGTTGTAGGTCGTCACGTCGGCGTACGGCGTGAGCTTCTCCATCGTCATCGCACCGGCCACCGTGCTGCGCTGTCCAGGCAGCGCGGCGAGCTTGCCGGGCCGGGGGGTGCCACCGGCCTGTGCCAGGGCCGTGGCCGGCCAGGCCGCCCCGATCGCGGCGGCGGCGATCAGTTCGCGTCGTCGCAGGTACGTGTCGCGCGGCGTGATCTCACGAGCGGGAACGGCGGGAACGTCGACGAGGCGGGGCATAGGGCAACTCCGGAAGGCTGGTGGCCGGTGCTCCACGGCTGCCGGCGGCCTCGGGAGGCGGCAGCGACCGGGAAGGAACGCCGGGAGAGAGGAACGACCGGGAGGTCGTCCGACCTGGGTTGCAGGTTACGCACTCGGATGCCGCGGCGGCGGTCCCCGCGCGTATACCCCGGCCGCCCGCACGGCCGCCGCGACCTTCAGACGACCTCGTCCGGGCCCTCGGGCGAGAACAGGCGCAGCGCGTTGCGGTTGGCGCGTTCGCGGAAACTCTTGCGCTGCATGAGCTTCGCCTGCGCCTCCGCCGGCAGGTCGGTCAGGTTGATCACGTTGCGCGTGATCAGCGTGTCGATGACGTCCTCGATGACCCGCACGAAGTCGGCATCGAGTCGCAGGAAGTCCGATGTGTCGGCATCGGGCCCGCCTCGCTCAAGGAAGGCGCGGACCTCCGGATGGTCAGCGGCGAGCTCGACATCGCCCAGGGCGGTCGGGTCGCGGTGCAGGCTGACGATGCGTCCGTCGGGGTCGCGGAGTGCGTACGGCATGCGTGGCAGTCGTCCGAGTTGCGGCAATCAGAGCTCGCCGTAGGAGTGCAGTCCCGACAGGAACATGTTCACCCCGAGGAAGGCGAAGGTCGTGACGGCCAGGCCCACGAGGGCCCACCAGGCCGACACCGCGCCGCGCAGGCCCTTCATGAGCCGCATGTGCAGCCAGGCTGCATAGTTCAGCCACACGATGAGTGCCCACGTCTCCTTCGGGTCCCAGCTCCAGTAACCGCCCCAGGCCTCGGCGGCCCAGAACGCGCCGAGGATCGTCGCGATCGTGAAGAAGGCGAAGCCGACCGCGATGGCCTTGTACATCACGTCGTCCAGCACGTCGAACGACGGCAGGCGGTCGGCGATGCGGCGCCTCGCCGCGAGGATGCCCCCGACCAGCAGGGCCGAGACGCCGAAGTAGACGGCCCAGTAGCTCGAGATCGACGCAAGGCCGCCCTTGCGGAACACCACCGGCTCCAGGCAGAGCACGACGCCGAGGACGAACAGCGGCACGAGCTTGCGCCACTGCGTCTCGCCGGCCGCCTGCTTGACGAGGTACGCGAACGCCACCATCGCGGCGATCGCGAAGGTGCCGTAGCCGACGAAGTTGGCCGGCACGTGCAGCTTCATCCACCAGCTCTGCAACGCGGGCACGAGCGGCTGGATCTCGTGCGCCTCGCGCACGACCGTGTACCACAGCAGGAAGCCGACGGCCGCGCTGACCACCAGCATCACGAACGCGCCGAGGCCGCGCGTGCCTTCGCGCTCGGCGTAGTGCTGCTCGAAGTACAGGTGGAACACGGTCGTGAGCCACACGAACAGGACGAACACCTCGTAGAGGTTGCTCACCGGGATGTGCCCGATGTCCGGGGCGATCTGGTGGCTCTCGAACCAGCGCACCAGCGTGCCGACGAGGCCCATGAACACCGAGGCCCAGGCCAGCTGGGAGCCGATCCGCTGCGCCGTGTTGCCCCGGGCATCGCCTCGGTCGCCCACCGCGAAGCCGATCCAGTAGAAGACGGTGCTCATGAACACCAGCACGCACATCCACAGGATCGCGCTCTGGCTGGACAGGAAGTACTTGAGCAGGAACACCTGCTCGGCCTGCGCCAGGTCGGCCCCGAACCCGTCGGTGACCCGTCCGTACAGCGAGATCGCCAGCAGCGTGCCGGCCCCCACGGCCAGGGTGAGGCTGCGCAAGGCCCCCCAGAACCAGCCGAGTGCGACCAGCACGGGGACGCTGCCGAGCAGGATCCAGGTCTCGTAGACGTCCATCGAGCCGCGGTACCGGCTGAAGGCGTAGGCGGCGCCGGCCACCACGGCGGCGGCGAAGACCCAGTCGTAGGCGCCGAGCCGCCCGAGCCAGCCCATGCGGCTGCCGCGGTCCAGGGTGAGCGTGGTGGTGTTCATCGGGGGGTCGGCAGCAGGGTGGACTTCAGGGCCTCGAACTCGGTATCGGCGTCGAGGGTCCGCCGGGTGGTGGACAGCGCGGTGACGATGCGGGTGCCGCCCGCGTGGGGCTGCAACCAGACCCACAGGCGCCGTTCGCGCACGTACAGCATGGCGAACACCCCGACGATCAGCAGCACGCAGCCCAGGTAGACGAGGGTCTTGCCCGGGGCACGGGCGACCTGGAACACGCTGGCCTGCACCTGCTTGAAGTCGGTGAGCTCGAACACGACCGGCGCCGGGTAGAAGAAGCTGTCGGACAGGGCGACCACGGCCTGCGTCATGAAGGCCTGAGCCTTGTCGTCGCTGCCCAGGGGGGCAAGCCCGGCCTGGGCGCGGCCGAGGTTGGCGAGCTCGAACAGCGAGCCGTTGAGCACCCGAAGCAGCACCTCGGCGATGCGCTGTCGGTCCTCGGCCGGCACGCTGGACTCGAGGAAGTCCGAGATCGAGGCGAGACCGCCGGGGGAAGGCTGACCTGCCACCGGCGCCTCGGCGCCGGCGAACAGCGCGAGTGATCGCAGCGCCGTCGCGCGCAGCTGCTCGGCCATCTCCGGTCGGTCGACCGGGGTCGAGCGGGTCGCGAAGCGTCGGGCGGCCGCGTCGCGCAGAGCCGGGTCGGCCAGGCCCTGGCGAAGCCGGACCCAGCCGTCGAGCCGGTCGTGCTCGTCAACGGGGATGCGCAGGTAGCGGAAGTTCTCGGCCGGCGAGTCGCGCACCCCGACGAGGAAGACCCGTGCGCCATCGAGCTCGATCGGCTGCATGTAGTTGTGGTACTCGCGCGCCTGGCCTGCGGCGTCGCGCAGCTTGTAGTTGACCGATGGCCCGACGTTGCGCAGGTCCTTGTTCTTGCCGGTCTTCGCACCGCTGCCCAGGTGGGCCTGCAGCGACTCGACGAGGTCGAGCTTGCCAGCGTCGTCGGAGGTCGATGCCGGCGCGCTCAGGTTCTCGACGTTGATGACCCGCAAGGCGGTGAACTCGAGCGTCAGCGGGTCACGGCCGTCGGCTTGCGTCAGCACAGTGCTGCCGCCGATCACACCCTGGACGTCGAAGCTCGCGCCGCCAGTCAGCGGACGGGCCTTCAGCGTGAGCGACGAGCCGCCGTCGTCGAAGCTGCTCTGGTAGATCGTGACGCCGCGGTGGACGGCTGGCTCGTTGACCTTCACGACCGCCGGGATCGCCTCACCGGTGGCATGGTCGTGGATCACGATGTCGCTCGAGAACAGCTTGGGCATGCCGGTCGCGTAGTACTCGACGTTGAACTTCTTCAGTTCGACGTCGAACGGCAGGTCCTGCAGCACCACCCCGTTCTGGAAGTTCAGCATCGCCGTGCCCGCGCGCATGCCCTCGGGCACGAGCAGGTTGGCGCGAAAGGTCGGATTGCGCTCGGACAGCCGGTGCTCGTCCGGCACCGCCGAGATCAGCCCGCCGCCCGAGAACGGCGTCTTGCCGAGCAGGGCCATCTGCGCGCGCACGATGAGGTCGCCGTCGAGAAGCCCGCCGACGCAGATCAGCACGATCGCGCCATGGGCCGCCACGTAGCCGAGCTTGTTCGCCGCGCCCTTGCGAGCCGCGATCATCGTGCCTTGCAGCACCTCCGCATCGCGCCGCTGCTGCGCCTTGGCGCGCCAACCGGCCGCGACGAGGGCCGCGGCGATGCGGTCGAACGCCGCCTGCGGGGTTTCGGCGCTGTCCGCCTGCGCCTTGTGGTGGAACGCCTGCAGGCTCTGCTCGCGCAGGCCTTCCTTGTAGGTGCGCAGGTCGGCCGCGATCTTGGGCAGGTTGCGCGCGATGCACAGGCTGGTCGAAAGGACCAGGAACCCGAGGATCAGCAGGAACCACCAGGCGCTGTAGACGGTGTACAGGTTCACCGCCCCGAACACCTCGGCCCAGAACGGGCCGAACTGGTTGACGTAATTGTTCGCCGGCTCGTTCTGCTTGACGACCGTGCCGATGACCGACGCGATGCAGATGACGGTCAGAAGCGAGATCGCGAACCGCATCGACGAGAGCAACTCCACCACATCGCGCCACGCGCGCGAACCGTGGCTGACCTCGAGGCCTGCGGTGGAAGTCGTCACCCGTGGGATTATCCCGGCGCACCTGGCGCGCGGCTTGCCCGAAATCAAGGTCGCGGCACCGCGACCCTGAAACACGACAGCCGGCTGACGCCGGCTGTTGGGGGGGTCAAGACCGGCGTGGGCCGGCCTCGGGGGCAGGGGCGGCGAGTCGCCGCAGGGCTCAGCGCAGGCCGGCGATGTAGTCCGAGACCGCCTTGATTTCGCGGTCGGTCATCTTGGCGGCGATCAGCGGCATGTGCGGCTGGTTGTTGCGCTGGCCCGCCCGGTAGGCGACGAGCTGCGCCTCGGTGTACTCGGCGTGCTGGCCCGCCAGGCGGGGGTACTGGGAGGGGATGCCCGCACCGCTCGGGCCGTGGCAGCCGGCGCACGCCGGGATGCCGCGATCGGCGAGGCCACCGCGGTAGATGCGCTCGCCAAACGCCACCAGCGCTGGATCGCGCGCCGTGCCGGCCGGCTTGGTCTTGGAGGCGTAGAACGCGGCCACGCTGAGGATGTCGGACTCGCTCAACGTGGCGGCCATGCCCTGCATGATCGCGTTCTGCCGCGCACCGCTCTTGTAGTCGGTCAGCTGCTTGACGAGGTACTCGACGTGCTGGCCGGCGATGATCGGGTTGGCCGGCAGGCCACGCGACCCGTCGAACGTGTGGCAGGCGATGCACACGCTGCTGGCGATCGCCTGCCCGCGGGCCAGGTCCGGCTTGGGAGGGCCGTCGGCCCAGGCACCGGTGGCGGCGAGGGCGAGGGCGGCGGTGGAGAGTCGGAGGACGTCGATGACCTTCATGGCGCGGGCAATCGGTGGAGAGGAGCGGTTCCGTCGTACGGCACGGGCACGCGCGCCAGGGACGTCAAACCAAGGGAGTTTACAGTCGCGGGATGGCGAGCCGGAACCGTAATCGTCCGGCAACGGCGAAAGCCCCGCGTCAGTCGGGTCATCCGCGCCCGGCGGTGGGTGAGCACCAGGGTGCCATGACGACGCCACAGCCGGGTCATCCTGGCGGCAAAGGCGCAGCCGCGCCGGAGCCGTCCGCCGCCGACCGCGCGCTCGCCTGGCTGCACGGGGCACGATTCGTCGGCAGCGCCGGCTTGTACACCCAACTGCCGCCCTCGCTGCAGCCGGAGATTGCCTTTGTCGGCCGCTCGAATGCCGGCAAGTCGACGGCGATCAACACGCTGACGCGCCGGCGGCAACTCGCCTTCGCCTCGCGCACGCCGGGCCGGACGCAGCTGATCAACCTGTTCGCGGTCGGGCCGGTGGATGCCCCCGACGCCCTGCTCGTCGACCTGCCGGGTTACGGCTACGCCGCCGTGGGTCGCGAAGACAAGGCCCGGTGGCAGCACGAGATGACCCGCTACCTGGCGGAGCGGCCCAGCCTGCGAGCCCTGGTGCTGCTCGCCGACGCGCGACTGGGCCTGACCGACCTCGACCAGCGTCTGCTCGGTTTGGTGGCGCCGCGCCTTGCGGACGGCACGTTGCGGGCGCTGGTGCTGCTGACCAAGGCCGACAAGCTCAACCGCAGCGAGGTGCAGGCCGCCGTGCGGGCTGCCCAGGCGCCGCTCGGTGCGCTACTGACCGACGCGAGCGACGTGCGGGTGTGCGCCTTCTCGGCCTTGTCGGGCCTGGGCGTGGGCGACGCGGCCGAGGTGCTGCGCGAATGGATCGACACGTGAGCGCGATCGAGACCTTCCGGGTATCGCTGCCGACCGGCATCGAGCTCGCCTGCCGGGCGGCCGGCTCGCCGCGCCAGCCGCTGGTGCTGTTCCTGCACGGCTTCCCCGAGGCAGCCTTCGTCTGGGATCCGCTGCTGCTCGCGCTGGGCGACCAGTGGCGCTGCGTCGCGCCGAACCTGCGCGGCTACGCCGGCTCGAGCGCGCCGGCCGAGGTCGACGCCTACCGGGCCCGTCACCTCGTGGCCGACCTCGAGGCCCTCGTGGCCGCGCTCGGTGGGCCGAGCGGCCAGGCGGCGGCCGTCGTCGCGCACGACTGGGGCGGCGCGGTGGCGTGGAATTTCGCGGCACTGCGTCCGCAGCGGCTGCAGCGCCTCGCGATCCTCAATTCGCCGCATCCGGCGCTGTTCCTGAGCGCGCTGCAGCACGACCCGCAGCAGCAGGCGGCAAGCGCCTACATGAACTTCCTGTGCCGCCCCGATGCGGCGGCGCTGCTGGCAGCCGATGACTTTCGCCGCCTGTGGAGATTCTTCGAGGGCATGGGTGCGCGCGATTCGGCCCGCCTGGGCGGGGGCTGGCTCAGCGACGGGCTGAAGGACCGGTACCGCGAGGCGTGGTCGGCGGGCCTGGAAGGCCCGCTGAACTACTACCGTGCCTCGCCGCTGCGGCCGCCGACTGCCGACCAGCAGCACGTGATGTCGGTGTCGCTGCCCGACGACCTGGTGACGGTGAAGCGCCCGACCCTGGTGATCTGGGGCCTGGACGACACGGCCCTGCCGCCGTCACTGCTCGATGGGCTCGAGCGCTTCGTTCCGGACCTCACGGTCCAGCGCTGGCCAGGCGCCACGCACTGGCTGGTCCACGAGCAGCCGCGGCGGCTCGCGCAGGTCCTTCGCGAGTTCCTCCAGCGGCCGGTTCAGAGCACGACATAGCGACCGGGCAGCAGCGGCAACGCCGCGTGAAGGTGCTCCGGCACCTGGGGGAAGTAGCTCGACCGCGCCTCGCTGGCGTAGATGGCCCGGGCCTGCTGCTCGCGGCTGAATCCGACATTAATGAGGCAGGAGTCGCGGTCCAGCCGGTACTCGATGAGCTCGGGTCCGATGAACTCGGCCGACCACCCGGCCGAGGATTCGACGCCTCGTCGTGTCGCCCGAAGGAACTCGCTGTCCGTCATTGCCGCCTCGCCTGATCCTGCGGTGCGCCGGTGTCCCCCGGCGTCCGATGCGAAGCAGTCTATGGAGCGAGGCGCGATGCGCCCATCGTCAACTTGGGGGTCCCCGCGTGGGCGACCCGGCCGAATGCCACGCACGGCACGGATCGCCGCGTGCACTGGCCGCAGTCCCCCCGCGAATGCAGGACGGACGGCCCGCGCCCAACCGTGGCCGCCGCCGGCCGCCGGCGATCAGGCCAGCGGCTCGACGCGCAGCCGCCCGCGCTGGGTCGCCAACGTGCGGGCGAGCAGGCTCGTGGCCGCGTACACCGCCTCGATCGTGGGGGTGGGCACCTCGACGATGCGGCCGAGCTCGACCACGGCGCCGACCAGCGCCTCGAGCTCCAGCGCGCGGCCGTGCTCGACGTCCTGCAGCATCGAGGTCTTGTGGGCGCCCACGGCCTCGGCGCCGGCGATGCGCTTGTCCAGGCTGATCTTGAACTCCACCCCGAGCTTCTCGCCGACGGCCTGCGCCTCGCCCATCATGCGGGCCGCCAGCTCGCGCGTCGGCCCGAATCGGCAGATGTCCTCGAGCGTCGCGTGCGTCAGCGCCGATAGCGGGTTGAAGGTCAGGTTGCCCCAGAGCTTGACCCAGATCTCGCCGCGGATGTCGCGGCTGACCGGCGCCTTGAAGCCGGCCTTCATCAGCGCCTGCGACAGCGCTTCGACCCGCGGGCTGCGGCTGTTGTCGGGTTCGCCGAGGGTGAAGCGGTTGCCTTCGATCACCTTGACCACGCCGGGCTCGACGAGCTCCGCGGCCGGGTAGACGACGCTGCCGATGACCCGCTCGGGCTCGATGTGCGCAGCGATCGCACCATCGGGGTCGACGCTGCTCACCGCGCGGCCCTCGTAGGGGCCGGCCAGCTTGTGGAAGTACCACCACGGCACGCCGTTGATCATCGTCACCACCGTCGTCTGCGGCCCGAAGAGGTGGCGCAGGTCGGGCAGCAGGTCCTTGACCTGGTGCGCCTTGACGGTGATCAGCACGGCGTCCTGCGGGCCGGCGTCGGCCATCTTCTGCACTGCCCGCGCGGTGGAGGCGACCTGCTCGCGCCCGTCCTCCTCGATCAGGCGGAAGCCGCGCGCGTTGATCGCCTCCAGGTTGCGGTTGCGGGCGATGAAGGTCACGTCCTCGCCCGCGAGCGCGAGCCGTGCCCCGAGATAGCCGCCGATGGCACCGGCCCCGACGATCGCGATCTTCATGTCTCAGCCTCCTGCCTTGAGTTCACGGGCGCGCACCATGCTCTTGGCGGCACCCCAGATCGGCCACACGAGCATGAACAGCGCCAGCGCCACGAGCGACCCGACCAGCGGGTTTGCCCAGAAGATCGACAGGCTGCCCTGGCTCAGCAGCATGGCCTGCCGGAAGCTCGACTCGGCCATGTCGCCGAGCACGAGCGCCAGGACCAGCGGGGCGAGCGGGTACTTGAGCTTCTTGAACAGGTAGCCGAGCACACCGAACACCAGCATCAGCCACACGTCGAGCATCGAGTTGTTGACCGTGTAGGTGCCGATCGCGCAGATCACGATGATCACCGGACCGATGATGGTGAACGGGATGCGCAGGATGCCCGCCCACCACGGGACCGTCGTCAGCACGACGATCAGGCCGGCGATGTTGGCGAGGTACATGCTGGCGATCAGCCCCCAGACGAAGTCCTTCTGCTCGACGAACAGCATCGGGCCGGGCTGCAGGCCCCAGATCAGCAGTCCGCCGAGCAGCACGGCAGCCGTCGGCGAGCCGGGGATGCCGAGGGTGAGCATCGGCAGCAGTGCCGCGGTGCCAGCGGCATTGTTCGCCGTCTCCGGAGCGAGCACACCCTCGATGTCGCCCTTGCCGAAGTTCTCCGCCCGGCCGCTGGCCCGGCGCGCGAGGCCGTAGCTCATGAAGCTGGCCGGGGTCGCGCCGCCGGGGGTGATGCCCATCCAGCAGCCCACGAAGGCCGAGCGCAGGAAGCTGCGCCAGTACCGCAGCATCTCCCCCCAGGTGCGCAGCACGACGCCCAGCGTGATCTTGGCGCTCTTGCCGCGGAAGGCCAGTCCTTCCTCCATGGTCTGGAGGATCTCGCCGATGCCGAACAGGCCGATCACCGCCACCAGGAAACTGAAGCCCTTGAGCAGCTGCGGCTGGTCGAAGGTCATGCGCAACTGGCCGGTGACCGAATCCAGCCCCACCGCGGCCAGCGCGAAGCCCAGCGACATCGCGGCGATCGTCTTGGCCGCGGGCTCCTTGCTCAGCCCGATGAAGCTGCAGAAGGTGAGCAGCTGCACGGCGAAGAACTCCGCGGGACCGAACTTCAGCGCAAAGCGCGCCAGCAAAGGCGCGAGGAAGGTGATCATCAGCACCGCGGCCAGCGCGCCGACGAACGATGCGGTGAAGGCGGCCGTCAACGCCTGCGCGGCCTTGCCTTGCTGGGCCATCGGGTAGCCGTCGAAGGTGGTGGCCACGCTCCAGGGCTCGCCCGGGATGTTGAACAGGATCGAGGTGATCGCCCCGCCGAACAGCGCACCCCAGTAGATGCAGCTCAGCATGATGATCGCCGACGTCGGGTTCATGCTGAACGTGAGCGGCAGCAGGATCGCGACGCCATTGGCGCCGCCAAGCCCGGGCAGCACGCCGATCATCACGCCGAGCACGATGCCCACGAGCATGAAGCCGACGTTCGGCAACGTCAGCGCGACGCTGAAGCCGCCGAGCAGGTTCGAGAGGGATTCCATCGTCTCGTCCTCTCGATCACAAGCCGAGGGCTGCCTCGAGCGGCCCCTTGGGCAGCAGCACGAGGAACCACTTCTCGAAGATCACGAAGAACGTTCCCGGAACGCCGAGGGCCACGGCCGCGGTCGGCAGCCAACCGTAGTGGCCATGGCGCTTCATGAAGTAGGCGATCAGCAGCGCCGACGCGACATAGATGCCGATGAACCCGATCGAGCCGACATAGACGGCGAGCGGCCACAGCATCGACCACACGCTCGCCAGTTCGCTGCGCTCGGCGAACTTCGGGTTGTCGCGCGTCCAGGCAAGGAGCTGCCTCAGCAGGATCCACCCGCTCGAGCCGGCCAGCAGCAGGCCGATGTAGAAGGGGAAGTAACCCGACCGCGGGCCGTCGTCGGCCCATCCGGTGCCCACGCGAATGCTGTCGGTGATCACGAGGGTCGACAGGCCGAGCAGGAATGCGGCCACCAGCACTTCGGGCCAGCGGGTGCCCACGGTGTCTCCGTGGGTCGTCTGGGGGTCGCTCATGGCGCCTCCTCCGGGAATGAACGGGAACGAACGGAAAGCGGACGGCCGGCACGCGACTGCATGGCAGGTCGCGGCCGGCCGGTTACGACGGGACTGCAGGGCGGCGCCAGGCTCCTGGGCGCACGGGAACGAGCCAGGGCGGTGTCGCGGGGCGGCGGTTGCCCGCGCGCCCGGTGCGGGGACGCAGGCCGGGCGTCAGTTCGCCAGGAACCCGGCTTCCTTCATCAGGACCCGGTGCTGCTGCTCGGTCCTGCCGAGCCAGTCGAAGAACGCCTGACCGGTCATCGTGGTCTGGTTGAAGGCGCCCCGGGCCATGAACTCCTTCCACTCCGGCAGGGCGCGGACCCGGGCCATCAGGTCGACGTAGAACTTCGTCTGCTCCGGGGTGACGCCGGGCGCCATGAAGATGCCGCGCAGCATCGTGTACTCCACGGGGATGCCTTGCGAGACGCAGGTCGGAATGTCGTTCCAGCTCTGCGTGGCGGTGAGCTTGTCCTTGTAGGGCATGCGCTCCTTGTCGAACACGCACAGCGGGCGCAGCTTGCCGGCACGCCAGTGGCTCTCGGCCTCGATCGGGTTGTTCACCGTCGAGTTCACGTGGTTGCCCACGAGCTGCACCGCGACATCGCCGCCGCCGCGGAAGGGCACGTAGGTCATCTTCTTGCCGGCGGCCTTCTCGAAGGCGACCGTGATGATGTGGTCCTCCTGCTTGCTGCCCGTGCCGGCCATCCTGAACTGGTTCGGGTTGCCGGCCTTGACCGCGTCGAAGTACTCCTTGGCGGTCTTGTAGGGGGAGTCGGCGTTGACCCAGAGCACGAACTGGTCGAGCGCCATCATCGACACGGGCGTCATGTCGCGCCAGTTGAACGGCACCGCAGTGGCCAGCGGGGTCGTGAACAGGTTCGACAGCGTGATGATGATCTTGTGCGGGTTGCCCTTGTCGTTCTTGACGTCGAGGAAGCCCTCGGCGCCCGCCCCGCCGCCTCGGTTCACGACGACGATCGGCTGCTTGGTGAGGTTGTTCTTGGCCGCGACGCCCTGGATGAAGCGGGCCATCTGGTCCGCGCCACCGCCGGTGCCTGCGGGCACCACGAACTCGATCGGCCGGGTCGGTTCCCAGGCGAACGCGGTGCGCGGCGCGGCGATGGCGACCAGCGCCGCCGCGGCGACCAGGCCCGCCGACAGGGCGAGGTCGCGCAGGCTGCGGCGCACCTCGCGGCGGATGGCCGTGGGTCGGGGCTCGGTGGCGAGCGCATGGGCACGCGACGCGGCGCGAGAAGGGGTGGATGCGGGGGACCAGCTCATGTCGTCTCCTAGATTCAGAGGGAAGTCACATGGTGGGAACACCGCCGTCACTCGACGGCGGGGGGTTGCCAGCCCGGGGGTAAGTGGCGAACTGCGAAACGGGGACTGCTTGCGACGGAACGTGCGGGCCGGCCGCTCAGGCCTCGAGGCCGAGCTGCTTGGCGAGTTTCTGGGCGAGGCCGATGCGCTGGAGCTTGCCGGTGGCGCCCTTCGGGATCTCGTCCATGATCAGGATCTTCTTCGGGACCTTGAAGTCGGCCGCCTTGCCGCCGACGAAGGCCTGGAGTTCTCGCTCGGTGACCTGGGCGCCTTCGCGCAGCACGACGCACGCGGCCACTTCCTCGCCGAGCTTGGGGTGCGGCATGCCGAAGGTCACCACCTGCGCGACCGCGGGGTGGTCCATCAGGATCTCGTCGACCTCGCGCGGGCTGACCTTTTCACCGCCACGGTTGATGATCTCCTTGAGGCGCCCCGTGATGCTCAGGTATCCGTCGGCGTCCATCACGCCTTGGTCGCCGGTGCGGAACCAGCCGTCGATGAAGGCCTCCGCGTTGGCCTTCGGGTTGTTCTCGTAGCCGGCCGTCACATTCGGGCCGCGGATGACGATCTCGCCGGTGGCGCCGCGCGGCAGCAGCGCGCCGTCCTCGCCCATGATCGCGATCTCCGGCCCGGCGGCGATGCCCACCGTGCCGGGCTTGCGCACCGCGGGCGGCAGCGGGTTGCTCGCCATCTGGTGTGTCGCCTCGGTCATGCCGTAGCTCTCGATGAGCGGCGCCTTGAAGACGGCCTCGAGCTCGGCGATCACCTGCGGCGGCATCGAGCTGGAGCTCGAGCGGATGAAGCGAAGCGGGTGGCGCGCGATCACGTCGGTGTTCTTGCCGGCGCGCCCGAGGATGGCCTGGTGCATCGTCGGGACGGCCGTGTACCAGGTGGGGCGGCACTCGTCCATCCACCCGAAGAACTTCAGCGCGTTGAACCCCGGCGTGCAGAAGACCTGCGAGCCCGCCGACAGCGGCGTGAGCACCCCCGCGATCAGGCCGTGGATGTGGAACAGCGGCATGATGTTCAAGCCGCGGTCGGCCGCGGTGAACTGCAGCGTGCGCGCGATGTGCGTGGCCGATGCGCACAGGTTGCGCTGCGACAACGGCACGATCTTCGGGCGGGAGGTCGTGCCCGACGTGTGCAGGACCATCGACACGTCGTCGGGCTGGGCAACGCCGCCTTGGGTGGTCGGGCTGCCCGCGACCGATCCGGCTGCCAGCTCGAGCCTGAAGTGCCCGGCCGGATCATCGGG
>JALOSQ010000083.1 GCA_025458335.1 Ideonella sp. | reverse complement strand
CCCCCCCGAAGCTCCCTGTCAGCCCTCGCAGCGATGCTGCGCGCCGAGTCCCATGCAAGCGATCCTCGCCGTCACCCTGCCGTTCTTTGCCCTCGTGCTGATGGGCTGGGTGGCGGCTGCCCGTGGCTGGCTGCCCGCGGCGGCCATCCCGGGCCTGAACGGCTTCGTGCTGTTCTTCGCGCTGCCGTGCATGCTGTTCCGATTCGGGCAAGGCACGCCGATCGCGCAGTTGCTCAGCCCCGTGCTGATCGCGGTGTACCTGGCGAGTGCGGCGCTGATCGTGTTCTTCGCGATCGCCGTCAGCTGGGGACCGCGGCTGCCGTTGCGCGACGCGGCATTCGGGGCGCTGGTGGCCGCGTTCCCGAACACGGGTTTCATGGGCGTGCCGCTGCTGGTCGCGTTGCTCGGCCCGGCCGCCGCCGGGCCGGCGATCACCACGATCCTGGTCGACATCTTCATCACGACCTCGGTGTGCATCGCGATCGCGCAGGCCGGCGGCCCGGGCACGGCCGGGGACGACGGCCGCGCGCGGGCGCGCGAGGCCCTCGCCCGGTCGCTCAAGGGCGCGGCCAGCAACCCCCTGCCCTGGTCGGTCGCGCTCGGAGCCGCCTTTGGCGCGTTCGGCTGGTCCCTGCCGGGCCCGGCCGACACGATCGTGCGGATGCTGGCCGATGCCGCGAGCCCGGTGGCGCTGTTCACGATCGGCGCGGTGCTGTGGCGCTCGGGCCAGGCGGCGCGCGGCGGCGCCTCGCCGGCCGACCACGGCGACGAGAGCGGCGAGCGCCTGCCGGCCGCGGCCCCCTGGGCCTCGGTCGCGCCGATCGCGGCCATCAAGCTGCTGCTGCACCCGCTGCTGGTGTTCGTGTTCGGCGTCTCGGCGATCACGCTGGGCGCACCGCTGCGCCCCTTCGACCTGATGGTGATCACGCTGGTCGCGGCGCTGCCGAGCGCGAGCAACGTCTCGCTGCTGGCCGAGCGCTACCGGGCCGACAACGGCCGCGTCGCCCGCATCATCCTGGCTTCCACGGTGTGCGCGTTCGCGACCTTCTCGCTGGTGGCCTTCGGCTTCGGCCTGCCGGCGCGGCAACCCTGAGGCCGGGGCTGCACGCCTGGCCCGGCGCCGCCGCCGTGGCCGGTGACCCCGTCAGGCGGGGTCGGGCGCGGGCAGGCCGCGGGGCACGGCCTCCAGCAGGCGCCGCGTGTAGGCCTCGCGCGGCCGCTCGAGGATGGTCTCGACGCCGGCCTGCTCCACCACCTCGCCATCCTTCATGACCAGCACCTCGTCGGCCATGAAGCGCACCACCGCGAGGTCGTGGCTGATGAACACGTAGGCCAGGCCGAGCTCGTCCTGCAGGTCCTTCAGCAGGTTGAGCACCTGCGCCTGCACCGACACGTCGAGCGCGCTCACCGCCTCGTCGAGCACGAGTACCTCGGGCTCCAGCGTGAGGCAACGGGCGATCGCGATGCGCTGGCGCTGGCCGCCCGAGAACTCGTGCGGGTACCGGTGCAGCGCTCCCTCGTCGAGCCCGACCCGGCGCAGCAGCTCGACCGCCCGCCACTGGCGGGCCGCCGCGTCGCCCCCGAGGCCGTGGATCGCCATCGGCTCGGTCAGCGCCTGCACGACGGTGAAGCGCGGGTTGAGGCTTGCGTACGGGTTCTGGAACACCACCTGGATGCGCCGGCGCACCGGCAGCAGCTCCTCACGACGCAGGGTCAGCAGGTCGCGCCCGTCGAACAGCACCTCGCCGCCGACCGGACCGCCCGCGGGTTCGTGCAGGCGCAGCAGCGCCAGACCCAGGGTGGTCTTGCCCGAGCCGGACTCGCCCACCACCCCCAGCGTGTGGCCGCGCCGCAGGCGGAAGCTCGCGCCGCGCCCGTCGCGGCCCACCGCCTTGAACTCGCGGCGGCCGAACACGCCCTTCGGGATCCAGAAGCTCTTGGTCAGGCCCCGCGCCTCGATGACCACGGGTGCGTCGGGGTCCTTCGGCGCGCGTGGCGCCGCCCGTGGCGTGGCCGTGCCGTCGGAACCGGCCGCCCCGGCGAGGACGTCCTCGACGACCGGCAATCGCGCCCCCCGGTGCGCGAGCGAAGGGCGGCAGGCCAGCAGTGCCCGCGTGTACGCATCGCGCGGGGCAGCGAACACCTGCGCGACCGGGCCCTGCTCCCGGATTCGGCCGTGGCGCATCACGACCACCCGGTCGGCGATCTCGCCGACCACGCCGAGGTCGTGGCTGATGAACAGCATGCTCATGCGATGCCGTTCCTTCAGCCCCGCGAGCAGCTCCAGGATCTGGCGCTGGATCGTCACGTCGAGCGCGGTGGTCGGCTCGTCGGCGATCAGCAACCGGGGCTCGCAGGCCAGCGCCATCGCGATCATCACCCGCTGCTGCTGGCCGCCGGACAGCTGGTGGGGATAGGCGTCGAGCCGCCGGCGCGGCTCGGGCAGGCCGACCTCCTCGAACAGCGCCTCGGCGCGCTCGCGGGCCGCGCGGCGGCCGAGGCCCAGGTGCCGGCGCAGGGGCTCGACCACCTGGTGCCCGACGGTGAACACCGGGTTCAGCGAGCCCATCGGGTCCTGGAACACGCAGGCGATGTCCTTGCCGCGCAGCGCCCGCAGGGCGGCCAGCGGCATGCCGATCAGCTCGCGGCCGTCGAAGCGGATCGCACCCTGACGCACCGCGTTGTCGGGCAGCAGGTTGAGGATCGACATCGCGGTGACGCTCTTGCCCGAGCCCGACTCGCCGACCAGCGCGACGGTCGCGTTCGCGGGGATGTCGAAGCTCACCCCGGTGCCCGCGCCGCTGCCCGGCCCGTCGGCCTCGCCGACCGCGCGGGCGAACGTCTCGCGCCCCGCGACCCGCCCCATCCGGAACGACACGCGCAGGTCGTCGATCTCGAGCAGAGCGCTCATTCCAGGCCCCGCAGCTTCGGGTCGAGCGCGTCGCGCAGCGCGTCGGTGAACAGGGAGAAGGCCGTGACGAAGACGGCCATGAACATCGTGGCGGTGGCCAGTTGCCACCAGTGGCCGAGGATCAGCTCGCTTTGTGCCTCGGCCAGCATCGTGCCCCAGCTGACCTGGTCGACCGACACGCCCAGGCCCAGGTACGACAGGATGACCTCGGCCTTGATGAAGCCGACCACGAGGATCGACAGCTGCACCAGCACGACGTGGCTCACGTTGGGCAGGATGTGGCGGAAGATGCGCGACGTCGCGCTCGCCCCGATCGCCTCGGCGGCGCGCACGTACTCGCGCACCACGTGCTTCATGAACTCCGCGCGCACCAGGCGGTAGATGCCGGTCCAGCCGGTCAGCCCGAGGATGATCACCAGGGTCCACATGCCCTTGGGCACGATCGCGTCGGCGCGGTTGAGCACCGCCGCGAAGGTGAAGATCAGCAGGATGCCGGGGATCGAGGTGAACACGTTGTAGACCCACTCGAGCCCGTCGCCGACCCGGCCCCCGTAGAAGCCCGCCACGGCGCCCAGCGCGGTGCCGATCAGGGTCGCGAGGATGGCGGCGAGCACGCCCACCAGGATCGACACCTCGGCGCCCTTGATGGCCTTGGCCAGCACGTCGCGGCCGAGCCGGTCGCCGCCGAAGGGCAGGGTCTGGGCGCGCGGCGACTCGACGCCCCGGTACTGCTCGGCACGCGCAGCCCAGGCCTCGTACTGGGGCGCCAGCGGGTCGATGGCCGACAGGTCGACGTTCGGGCCGTCGGGCACCGGGATCGGGCCGATCGGATCCGCCGCGCGCGGGCCCAGCAGCGTGGGCGGCGCATTGGGCACGCCGACCTCCTTCTGCCAGTTCCCCGCGACGACGCCCAGGCCGGCGGCGATCACCAGCGCGCCGAAGGCCAGCACCACCGCGAGCGACGCGAGGCCCACGCGGTCGGCGCGGAAGCGCTTCCAGGCGGCGGCCCACACGCCGTCGGAAGCCGCTGCACCGCGGGTCGCGCCGACAGGGGCGGTGGTCGTGGTCATTTCAGCTCGACGCGCGGGTCGACGAGCTTGTAGAGCACGTCGGTGACGAGGTTCACGGCCATCGTGATCACGGCGACGTAGATGGTCACGGCCTGGATCACCGGGTAATCGCTGCGGTTGACCGCCAGCAGCACCTCGCGGCCTAGGCCGGGGATCGAGAAGAACACCTCGATCAGGAACGAGCCGACGAACAGGCCCGGCAGCGCGACCGCGACGTTCGTGAGGATCGGGATCATCGCGTTGCGCAGCACGTGCTTCATCAGCACGGTGCGCTCGGGCAGCCCCTTGGCGCGCGCGGTGCGCACGTAGTCCTGCCCGATTTCGTCGAGGAAGAAGGTGCGGTACAGCCGCGTCTGCGGCGCCAGACTCACCAGCACCGCCAGCAGGATCGGCAGCGGGGCGTAGGTGACGAGGTTGGTCCACAGGCTGTCGCTCCAGCCCTGCACCGGGAACCAGCCGAGGCGGAACGCGAACACGTACTGGCCGACGATCACGTAGACCAGGAACGAGATCGACAGCGCCACCGTGGTGACGACCATGATCGCGCGGTCGGTGAGCGATCCGCGCCAGTAGGCGACCCCCATCGCGAGCGGGATCGCCAGCAGCACCTCGAGCACCAGGATCGGCAGCATCACGGTGAGCGTGGCGGGCAGGCGGCTGGCGAACAGGCTCGACACGGCCTCGTTGGTGGCCCAGCTGCGCCCCCAGTCGAAGGTGACGATCTGCTGGACGAAGATCCCGAACTGCACCCACCACGGCTCGTTCAGCCCGAGCTGGTCGCGGATCGCGTCGATCTGCTCGGGCGAGGCGTTCAGGCCGCCGAGGATCTCGGCCGGGTCGCCACCGAACCACTTGAACAGGAAGAACACCAGCAGCACCACGCCCACCAGCGTCGGGATCGTCTGCCAGAGTCGGCGCAGGAGGTAGGCGGTCATGGGCGCGGGCGCAGTCTAGTGGGCCGCACGGCGGCGCCGGGCCGAAGAAGCCCCAGCCCGGCGTCGGTCAAGGCGGGGGCGGCGCCGGTCGCCGGGGGGCCGGCCCCCCTAGACTCCGGCGCATGTCGCGCCCCACCCGCCGCACCGTCAACCGCGCCCTGCTGGCGGCCGCCGCCCTGTCCCCCTGGGCCGCGGCCTGGGGAACGGCCGCGGCGCCGGCCCCGGCCGCCGGCGGCGTCAAGCGGCTGCGCTACGCCTTTCCGATCGCCGAGACCGGCTTCGATCCGGCGACCATCTCTGACCTGTACTCCCGCACGGTCACGGCCGGCATCTTCGAGGCCCTGCTGGGCTACGAGTACCTCGCGCGCCCCGTGCGCCTGAAGCCACTGGTTGCCGAGGCGCTGCCCGACATCTCGAGCGACTTCCGGCGCTTCACCTTCCGCCTGCGGCGCGGGGTGTTCTTTGCCGACGACCCGGCGTTCGGCGGGCGACGCCGCGAGCTCACCGCCGACGACTTCGTCTACGCGATCAAGCGCCACTACGACCCGAAGAGCAACAGCCCGAACGTCTACCTGCTCGAGAACGCGCGGCTGCTCGGCCTGTCGGAGCTGCGCAAGAAGGCGCTGGCCGACAAGACGCCGTTCCCGTACGACGCGCCGGTCGAGGGCGTCAAGGCGCTCGACCGCTACACGCTGCAGTTCAACCTGGCCGAGCCCGGCCCGCGCTTCCACCAGAACGTGCTGGCCGACAGCTCGGCCTTCGGCGCGGTGGCGCGCGAGGTGGTCGAGTTCTACGGTGACAAGATCGCCGCGCATCCGGTGGGCACCGGGCCGTTCCGGCTCGGCGAATGGCGGCGCAGCTCGCGCATCGTGCTCGAGCGCAACCCGACCTACCGAGAGGTGCTCTACGACGAGCAGCCGCCTGCCGACGATGTCGAGGCAGTGGCCATGGCGGCACGCCTGAAGGGCCGCCGACTTCCGCTGGTCGACCGTGTTGAGATCTCGATCATCGAGGAGACCCAGCCGCGCTGGCTCGCCTTCCTGAACGGCCAGCTCGACGTGCTGGAGCGCCTTCCGGCCGAGTACTCCGACATCGCGATCCCGAACAACCAGCTCGCGCCCAACCTCGCCCGGCAAGGCATCACGATGAGCCGGGCGCCACTGGTCGACGTGACCCTGGCCACGCTGTTCAACATGGAGCACCCGCTGGTGGGCGGCAACGCGCCCGAGAAGGTCGCGCTGCGGCGGGCCATCGGGCTGGCCTACGACACCGGCGAGGAGATCCGGCTCGTGCGCCGCGGCCAGGCGGTGCCGGCGCAGACGCCGATCGCGCCGCTGACCTTCGGCTACGACCCGGCGCTCAAGACCGAGATGAGCGACCACGACCCGGAGCGCGCCAAGGCGCTGCTGGACCTGTTCGGCTACGTCGACCGCGACGGCGATGGCTGGCGCGAGATGCCCGACGGCTCGCCACTGCTGCTCGAGTACGCGAGCCAGCCCGACCAGAACAGTCGCCAGCTCGCCGAGCTGTGGCAGAAGAACATGCGTGCCGTGGGCCTGCGCATCCGCTTCAACATTGCCAAGTGGCCCGAGAACCTCAAGGCCAGCCGCGCCGGCCGCCTGATGATGTGGGGCGTGGCCTGGAGCGCCGGCGCGCCCGACGGCGACACCTTCCTCGCGCTTGGCTTCGGGCCGAACAAGGGCCAGGCGAATCACTCGCGTTTCGACCTGGCGGCCTTCAACGACCTGTACCTGCGCCAGAACCGCCTGCCCGACGGCCCGGAGCGCCAGCGCGTCATGCGCGACGCGGCCCTGCTGATGGTGGCGTACATGCCGTACAAGCTGTCGTCGCACCGCATCGCCACCGACCTGATGCACCCGTGGGTGAGCGGATACCGGCGCAACCCCTTCGTGCGCGAGTTCTACCAGTACGTCGACGTCGACGCCGGGCAGCAGGCGCGCCAGGCCTGACGCCGCTTCAAGGCGGGGCGGCCGGCCTCAGCGTGCCCGACCGCTCAGCCAGTGCAGCAGCGCGTCCTCGCCGAGCGGCTCGGCGGTGCGGCGCAACTCCCGGCCGCGATCGAACAGCAACAGCGTCGGCAACGCCTGCACGGCCCACCCCGTCATCAGGTTCAGGCCCTGGTTGGCGTTCACCCGTGCGACCACCACGTCGCCCCGCAGGCGCCTCGCCAGGGCCTCGAGCCCGGCGCGGGCGTTGCGGGCCTCGCCCGACCAGGGCGCCCACAGCTGCACCAGGAGCGGCAGCTCGAGCCGGCTGGCATACGCGCCGAAGCTGCGGTCGTCGAGGGCCAGCAGCCGCCCGTCGAGCAGCGGGGCCGAGCATTTCGCACACGCGGGCGCGTCGTGGCGGCGCGCCACGGGCAGGCGGTTCAGCGCGCCGCAGCCCAGGCACGGGACATGGATGCGGTGGACGGCGGAGGTGGTCGAGGCGCTCACGGTCGTGGCCGGCGGATTCCTACAATCCTGCAATGAAACCGACGCGGGCGCCATTCCCCTGCGATCTCGCGGGATGAGCCCCGCGGCTGCGCACCGTCTCATCGCGGTCACGGTGCTGGGGTTCGCCTCGGGCCTGCCGCTGGCCCTGACCGGCCAGGCGATGCAGGCCTGGCTGACCGGCGCCGGGGTGGACATCGCCACGATCGGGTTCCTGAGCCTGGTCGGGCTGCCCTACACCTTCAAGTTCCTGTGGGCGCCGCTCATGGACCGCTTCGAGCTGCCCGGGCTCGGGCGTCGGCGTGGCTGGCTGGTGCTCACGCAACTCGGGCTGGCGGCTGCGCTGTGGGCGATGGCGTCGACCGAGCCCGCCGGGTCGACGCGTGCCTTCGCGCTGCTGGCGGTCCTCGTGGCCTTCGTGTCGGCGTCGCAGGACGTGGTCATCGACGCCTACCGCACCGACCTGCTGCCGGCGGCCGAGCGTGGCCTGGGCGCGAGCCTGGGGGTGCTGGGCTACCGGCTGGCGATGATCGTCTCGGGCGGGCTCGCGCTGATCTGGGTCGATCCCTCGCAGGGCGGTGGCTGGACCTGGCCCGAGGTCTACCGCCTGATGGCCGGCGTGATGGTCGTCGCGGCAATCGCCTCGGCCACGCTGCTGCCGCGGCTCGTCCATGCGCCGGTGCCGGTGAGCGTGGCGCGCCACGACCTGCTCGGCTTCGCGGCGGTGGTCGTCGCGGTGGTGGCCGGCTTCCTGGTCAGCGAGCGCGTGATGCCGGGCCTGGCGCGCCTGCTGGTCGGCGACCTGCTGGCGGCGACGACACTGCCAGCAACGCTGCAGCAGCGCTGGGTCGACCTGCTCGCGCTGCTGCTGGGCATCGGCCTGACGCTGCCGCTGGCGGCGTGGGCGGCGCGCGCGGCGCGCTTCGAGACCCTGCTGGGCGGCCTGTCGAACTATTTCGCGCAGCCCGGGGCGATCGGCTTCCTGGCGTTCATCGTGCTCTACAAGCTGGGCGACGCCTTCGCCGGCTCGCTGATGACGCCCTTCCTGCTCAAGACGATGGCCTACAGCCCGGCGGAGGTCGGCGTGGTCAACAAGGTCATCGGGCTGTGGCTCACGATCGCCGGCGCGCTGCTGGGCGGGGCGCTCATGCTCAAGCTGGGCCTGTGGCGCTCGCTGATGGCCTTCGGCGTCCTCCAGATGGCGAGCAACCTCGGCTTCTGGTGGCTTGCTTCGGGCGGCAAGGGCGCGCTGCCGGCGATCACCCTGCCGGCCTTCGACTGGGGCTTCGTGTCGATCGCGCAGCCCACGCCGGTCGATGCGGGCCTGCTGCTGGTGGTGGCCGGGGAGAACCTGTCGGGCGGGATGGGCACGGCGGCCTTCGTCGCGTTCCTGATGAGCCTGTGCACGCAGCGGTTCACCGCCACGCAGTTCGCGCTGCTGTCGGCCTTCGCGTCGATCGGACGGGTGTGGGTCGGGCCGCTGGCCGGCGTGCTGGCCGAGTCGATCGGCTGGCCCTCGTTCTTCGTGCTCTCGACGATCGCCGCGCTGCCGGCGTTGCTGTTGCTGGCCTGGCTGAGGCGCCCGGTGGTCGCCCTCGAGGTCGACCCGGCCACGGCGCGCCACGCCGACGACTACCCGGCCACGGCGCGCCACGCCGACGACTGAACGCCGCCGCCGGCCGGCGCTCAGAACCGGTAGTTCACGCCCAGGCTGACCTGCGGGAAGAACCGAAAGCCCGACAGGCCATCGCGCAGTTCCTGCAGCTCGCGCTCCACGTCCTGCTGGATCCCCGGCTGGCTCGCCGCGATCGGGCCACTCACCCCACCGCTCACCTTGGGCCGGCCGAACGATGCGCCGATGTCGGCCACGAAGCCCCAGCCCGTGCCGCCCGCGTGGTGGCCCCAGCCGAGCCCGAGGTAGGGCGTCCAGGCGGGCATCTCGACGCGGCCATCGAACCGGTCGTCCGGCCCGAGGGTGTACGAGGCGCCGCCGAACGTGACGGTTCGGCCGGCGCCGCTGAGC
>JALOSQ010000082.1 GCA_025458335.1 Ideonella sp. | reverse complement strand
CTGTGCTGCGGCTATCCGCAGCGCGGCAGCGGCCAGTTCGACAAGGCCGACAAGATCATCACCGACAACCGGGTGCTGTTCCACCGGGTGGCCAACACCCTGAACTACCTGGACATCAAGACCGTGGTGGTGAGCTGCGGCACCTGCTACGACCAGCTGCAGGGCTACCAGTTCGACAAGATCTTCCCGGGCTGCCGCATCGTCGACATCCACGAGTACCTGCTCGGCAAGGGCATCACGCTGCCGGCCGAGGCGCAGTCCGGCTACCTGTACCACGACCCGTGCCACAGCCCGATGAAGCAACAGGAGCCGATGAAGACGGTCAAGGCCCTGGTGGGCGAGAACGTCGTCAAGAGCGATCGCTGCTGCGGCGAAAGCGGCACGCTGGGCGTGACGCGGCCCGACATCTCCACGCAGGTGCGCTTCCGCAAGGAAGAGGAGCTGCGCAAGAACGAGCGCCAGCTCAAGGACAGGCTGGCCGTGTCCGGCGCGCCCGCCGCGGCCGCGGCGCCGGTGAAGATCCTCACCAGCTGCCCGAGCTGCCTGCAAGGCCTCAAGCGCTACGAGGACGACCTGACCAACGGCCTGCTCGAGGCTGACTACATCGTGGTCGAGATGGCCAACAAGATCCTCGGCCCCGACTGGATGCCCGAGTACGTGGCCCGGGCCAACGACGGCGGGATCGAACGCGTGCTGGTGTGAGCCCGCCGGCCGTCCTGATCAGCGAGGTCGGCCCGCGCGACGGCCTGCAGTCGGTGCCGCGCACCATGCCCACCGCGCACAAGCTGGCGTGGATCGATGCGCTGCACGCGGCCGGCCTGCGTGAGATCGAGGTCGGCTCCTTCGTGCCGGCGAAGCTGCTGCCCCAGATGGCCGACGTGGCCGAGGTCGTCGCCCATGCCGCCCGCCTGCCCGGGCTCACCGTGATGGCGCTGGTGCCCAATCGCCGCGGCGCCGAGGCGGCGCTGACGGCCGGGGCGCACAAGCTCACGATCCCCGTGTCGGCCAGCGAGGCGCATTCACTGGCCAACGTGCGCAAGACGCGCGAGCAGATGGTGGGCGAGGTCCGCGACATCGTGGCCGCGGTGCGGGCCACCGCGCCGGCGGTGAAGGTCGAGTGCGGCGTGTCCACCGCCTTCGGCTGCACGATCCAGGGCGCGGTGCCCGAGGCCGACGTCGTCGGCCTGGCGGTGGAACTCGCCGAGGCCGGCGTCGACGAGGTCGGCCTGTCCGACACCACCGGCATGGCCAACCCGGCGCAGGTGCGGCGACTGTTCCGGGCCGTGCGCGCCGAGATCGGCGAGCGCACCGGCGCGGCCCACCTGCACAACACCCGCGGGCTGGGCCTGGCCAACAGCCTGGCGGCGTGGGAGGAGGGCGTGCGCACCTTCGACGCCTCGCAGGGCGGCCTGGGCGGCTGCCCGTACGCACCGGGCGCGTCGGGCAACGTGGTGACCGAGGACCTCGTCTTCATGTTCGAGGCCATGGGCATCGCCACCGGCGTCGACCTCGACCGGCTGATCGCGGCGCGCACCCACCTGCAGGCCGGCCTGCCCGG
The DNA here is from genome assembly GCA_025458335.1 of Ideonella sp. Taxonomy (GTDB): domain Bacteria; phylum Pseudomonadota; class Gammaproteobacteria; order Burkholderiales; family Burkholderiaceae_C; genus JAIYCR01. The sequence continues at coordinate 9,000 of JALOSQ010000082.1, read as the reverse complement.
CGAGCCGCTCTACGGCATGACGCCCGAGGCGGGCGTGCCCCGTGGCTTCGTGCCGGCGACCCGTGTGGTCGACGGGGCCCGGCCATGAACCCGGCCCCCTCGAGCGCGGACCGCGGGCCCGCCGGACCGACCCCCGGCACGGCGGCGGCGGGCGAAGCGCCGGCCGCGCCGGCGCTCCCGCTCGCCGGTGTGCGCGTCGTCGAGTTCACCCACATGGTCATGGGCCCGACCTGCGGGATGATCCTCGGCGACCTCGGCGCCGAGGTGATCAAGGTCGAGCCGCTCGAGGGCGACAACACCCGCCGCCTGCTCGGCTCCGGCGCCGGCTTCTTCGCGATGTTCAACCGCAACAAGAAGAGCCTCGCGGTCGACGTGAAGCGCGCCGAGGGCCGCGAGATCGTGCTCAAGCTGGTCGCCCAGGCCGACGTGTTCAGCGAGAACTTCAAGGGCGGCACGATGGAGCGGCTCGGCTTCGGGCACGACGCGCTCTCGCGACTGAACCCGCGACTCGTCCATGTGTCGCACAAGGGCTTCCTCCCCGGACCGTACGAGCACCGCACCGCGCTCGACGAGGTGGTGCAGATGATGGGCGGCCTCGCCTACATGACCGGGCCCGAGGGCCGGCCGCTGCGCGCCGGCTCGAGCGTCAACGACATCATGGGCGGCATGTTCGGCGCGATCGGCGCGATGGCCGCGCTGCGCCAGCGCGAGTCGACCGGCCGGGGGCAGGTCGTGCAGTCCGCGCTGTTCGAGAACACCGTGCTGCTGGTCGCGCAGCACATGATGCAGTTCGCGGTCACCGGGCGGCCCGCCGCGCCCATGCCCAGCCGCATCTCGGCCTGGGGCGTGTACGACGTGTTCACCGTCCGCGACGGCGAGCAGATCTTCCTGGCGGTGGTGAGCGACACACAGTGGTCGCTGTTCTGCGATGCCTTCGGTCACGCCGACCTGAAGGCCGACCCGCGCCTGGCCACCAACAACGACCGGGTGCGCGCGCGCGACTGGCTGCTGCCGGTGCTGCGCGAGCGGCTGGCGGGGTTCGGCGCGGCCGAGCTCGGGGCGCGCTTCGAGCGCATCGGCCTGCCGTATGCGCCGATCACCCGGCCCGAGGCGCTGTTCGACGATCCCCACCTGCGGGCCACCGACGGTCTGGCTCCCCTGACCATCCCGGCCGACGCCAGCAGCGCCGGACGCGAGGTGAGCACGCGCACGCCGCTGCTGCCGATCGCCTTCGATGGCGAGCGGCTGCCGGTGCGCGAGCCACCGCCGGCGGTGGGCGCGCACACGCGCGAGCTGATGCTTGCCCTCGGCTACGACGAGGCTGCGCTGGCGCGGTTGACGGCCCAAGCCGTGATCCGGATGGCCTGACGACGCTTCGACGCAAGCTCGGCGTGCCCCGGGCCCGGCGCCGAGGCCGGCCATCTTGCAGGCCGTGAACGAAGTCTCGTTGCGTCAGAACGCGACCGCGTGGTCGCGCGCCTGCCGCCCGTTGGGCAGGCACACCCCCGGTTCAGGGGTGCGACTTAATGCGCCCTCGGGGAGTCGCACCTGCGGTTCTCGCGTCACCGGCACCCAATAATGCCGAGGGCATCGGGGGAGACCATGATCATCGTCGACAAGGCGCTCGCGCAGCGCGAGGCAGCAGGCCGGCCGATCCGCGTCGCGCTGTTCGGCGCCGGCTACATGGCGCGCTGCATCGCCCTGCAGATGTGCACGCCGCTGACGGGCATCCGGCTGGTGGCGATCGTCAATCGCACGGTCCCCAAGGCCGAGGCCGCGTGGCAACACGCTGGGGCGACCGAGGTGCGGCGGGTGGGCACGCGAGAGTCCTTCGAGCAAGCCGTCGCGGCGGGCGTTCCTGCGGTGACGGACGATCCCGCCGTGGTCCTGGAGTCGCAGGGCGTCGACGCGATCATCGAGGCGACCGGCCACGTCGAGTACGGCACGCGCGTGTGCTTCGATGCCATCCGGCAGGGCAAGCATGTCGTCATGCTCGGGGCGGAGGTCGATGCCACCGTCGGCCCGATCCTCAAGACGCACGCGGACGCGAACGGCGTCGTGCTGACGTACACCGATGGCGACGAGCCGGGCGTCGGCATGAACCTGTACCGGTTCGTCGAGAGCATGGGGTGCCGCCCCGTTCTGATGGCGCAGATGAAGGGGATGCTGGACCGGTACCGCAACCCCGACACGCAGCGTGACCTGGCACAGCGGCTCGGCCAGAACGCAGCGGTTCTGGCGTGCTTCGCCGACGGCTCGAAGATGGCGCTCGAGGCCGCGATCATGGGCAACGCCACCGGCTTCGTCCCCCAGGTCCGGGGCATGAAGGGCTATCCCGTGGCGCACGTCAACGACATGCTTGGGCAGCTGACTCTCGACGACTTCTCCGCCGGGGGGATCGTCGAGTACTCGCTGGGTGCCGCCCCGCACACCGGAGCGTTCGTCATCGCGGTCAACGAGCACCCCGAGAAGCGCAAGCTCCTGGCGTACCTGAAGATGGGCAACGGGCCCCTGTACCTGTTCTACACGCCCTATCACCTGCCGCCCTGGCAGATCGCCCACTCGGTCGCTCGCGCCGTGCTGTTCGGCGATGCCACGATCACGCCCAGGGGCGCCCCTGTGTGCGACACCGTGTCGTACGCCAAGCGTGACCTGCGTGCCGGCGAGCGCCTCGATGGCATGGGCGGCTTTGCAGCGTACGGGCTGGTCGAGCGTCACGAGGTCTGCCGCGCCGAGCGATTTCTCCCGATCGCCGTGTCCCTCGATTGCACGCTTCTCCGCGACATCCCCAAGGATCACCCCATCCGCTACGACGACGTGACGCTTCCGCCGGGCCGGTTGGTCGACCGGCTGCGCACGGAGCAGCAAGAGCGCTTCGTCGTGTCTTCCGGCCCGCAAACGGCGGCCGCGCGTCGCTGATCCCCTCGCCACACATCTCAACTGGGTCCACTCATGAAAGTCGTCCTGTTCTGCGGGGGCCTCGGCACCCGACTGCGCGAGCACTCCGACACCATTCCCAAGCCCCTGGTCAACATCGGCGTGCGGCCGATCGTCTGGCACCTGATGCGCTACTACGCGCACTTCGGCCACAAGGACTTCATCCTGTGCCTGGGCTACCGGGGCGACCTGATCCGGGAGTACTTCCGCAACTATGACGAGACGCTGTCGAACGACTTCGTCCTCAGCGAGGGCGGGCGGAAGGTCGAACTGTTGAGCAGCGACGTCCAGGACTGGCGGATCACCTTCGTCGACACCGGGTTGCACTCCAACCTCGGCCAGCGCCTTCTGCGCGTGCGCAAGTACCTCGAGGGCGAGGAGGAGTTCATGGCGAACTACGCCGACGGACTCACCGACATGCCCCTGGACAAGCACATCGACCTGTTCCGGCGCAAGAAGGTGATCGCCTCGATCATGGCGGTCCGGACCTCCCAGAGCTTCCATTGCGTTCACTTCGACGACCAGAGCGTGGTCACGTCGATGGGGCGTATCGCCGAGTCGGAGTTCTGGATCAATGCGGGCTTCATGTGCCTGCGCAAGGAAATCTTCGACTACATCGAGGAAGGCGACGAGCTCGTCGAGAAGCCGTTCGATCGCCTGATCGCGAAGCGCCAGCTGGTGGTCAACCGCTACCCCGGGTTCTGGCAGCAGATGGACACGCTGCGCGACAAGATCCAGTACGACCGGATGGAAGGTCGTGGTGACTGCCCCTGGATGGTCTGGAAGAAGTAAGTGATCGACCTCGGCCTCAACCTGGCCGCGGGTCGCAGCCCGCGATTCCTGTTCATCGGCGCCCATTGCGACGACATCGAGATCGGGTGCGGCGGGACGGTGGTCGAGTTGCTGCGTGCCTACCCCGACGCCCGCGTGCATTGGGTGGTCCTCAGCTCGGGTGCCGAGCGGGCCAAGGAAGCTCGAAAGGCCGCGCAGGCCCTGCTTCGAAAGGTCGCCGACCCGGCGGTCGAGATCATGGACTTCAGGGGGGCGTACTTCCCATCGGAGTTCGTGTCTCTCAAGAGCTACTTCGAGGACCTGAAGCAGCGCTGCGCCCCCGACGTGATCTTCACCCACGCGCGCGACGAGCTGCACCAGGACCATCGGGTGACCGGCGAACTGACCTGGAACACCTGGCGCAACCACCTGATCCTCGAGTACGAGATCCCGAAGTACGACGGCGGGCTTGGATCGCCAAACGTCTTCGTGCGCCTGTCGCCCACGACCGTCAAGCGCAAGGTCGACCTCCTGATGAAGTGCTTTCCGTCCCAGCTGCATCGGCAGTGGTTCACCGCCTCGACCTTCGAGGGTCTCATGCGCCTGCGGGGCATCGAGTGCAACGCCCCCAGCGGGTACGCCGAGGCCTTCTACTCTCGAAAGCTCGTGTTGGGGCAAGGATGAAGGACTTCACCGTCTCCAAGTCGCTCAACGAGCGGCTGCACGCCGTCGTGCCGGGCGGGGCCCACACCTATGCCAAGGGCGACGACCAGTTCCCGGAAGGCATGGCGCCCGTCATCGTGCGGGGACATGGCTGCCGAGTGTGGGATGCCGACGGCAACGAGTTCATCGAGTACGGGTCCGGGCTTCGTGCCGTCACGCTGGGGCACGCCTTCGAGCCGGTCCTGGCTGCCGTTCGACAGCAGTTGCCGCTCGGGGCCAACTTCGTTCGCCCCGCGACGATCGAGCTCGAGGCGGCGGAGCTGCTGCTGAGCTTGCTGCCCCGCGCGCAGATGGTGAAGTTCTGCAAGGACGGGTCCGACGCGACCTCAGGCGCGATCAAGCTTGCCCGCGCCTTCACGGGTCGCGACAAGGTTGCCGTTTGTGCCAGCCAGCCGTTCTTCTCGGTCGACGACTGGTTCATCGGCGTCTCGGGCATGCCCGGCGGGGTGCCGCAGGCCGTCCGGGACCTCACGCTGAAGTTCGCGTTCAATGACCTGGCCAGCCTCGAGGCCCTGTTCGACGCGCACCCCGGAAGCATCGCCGCGGTGATCCTCGAGGCCGAGAAGGAAGTCGCGCCGGCGCCTGGCTTCCTCGACGGTGTGCGACGGCTGTGCACCCGGCACGGGGCGGTGTTCGTGCTCGACGAAATGATCACCGGCTTCCGGTGGCACAACGGCGGCGCGCAGGCGTACCACGGCGTCGAGCCCGACCTGAGCACCTTCGGCAAGGGCCTGGGCAATGGATTCTCGGTCTCCGCGCTCGCGGGAAGGCGCGAGATCATGGAACTCGGCAGCGGACGGCAGCCGCGTGAGCGCGTGTTCTTGCTGTCGACCACGCACGGCGCCGAGACGCACGGCCTGGCCGCGGCGTTGGCCACGATGAGGGTCTACCTCGAGCAGCCTGTCGTGGACCGGCTGTGGGCCCTCGGTCGCCGGCTGGGCGATGGACTCCGCGCCGCCGCCGAGGTGGCTGGCGTCTCGAACCACGTGCCCATCCTCGGTCAGCCCTGCTGCCTCGTCTTCGGCACCCGCGACGAGCAGGGCCAGCCATCGCAGGCGTTTCGCGCGCTGCTGATGCAGGAAATCATCGACCGAGGCGTGCTCGCGACCTCGCTCGTCGTCAACTACTCGCACACCGAATCCGACATCGACCGTACCGTGGAGGCCTTTGCCTCCGCGTTCGAGGTCTATCGCCGCGCGCTCGACGAAGGCGTCGGCCGCTACCTGCGCGGGCGACCGGTCCAGCCGGCGATCCGGCGCTTCGGCTGACGCTGCGCGGGGCCGGGGTTGTTGATCCTATCGAGGCAAGGCTTCACATCATGATCCGAAACGAATTCTGGAAGGGCCGGCGCGTCTTCGTCACGGGCCACACCGGCTTCAAGGGCAGCTGGCTGTGCCTGTGGCTGCATCGCATGGGTGCGCAGGTGACCGGGTACGCGCTGCCGCCACCGTCGGACCCCAGCCTGTTCGACATGGCCCGCATCGGCGAGCTCGTCGACTCGCACATCGGGGACGTGCGTGACCTCGCCGGGCTGGATGCCGCGCTGCAGGCCGCGCGGCCGGAGGTCGTGATTCACATGGCGGCGCAGTCCCTGGTGCGCTACTCCTACCAGAATCCGGTCGAGACCTTTGGCACCAACGTGATGGGCACGGTGAACATGCTCGATGCCGTCCGGCGGGCGCCGAGCGTGAAGGCGGTCGTCGTCGTCACATCGGACAAGTGCTACTACAACGAGGAATGGGTCTGGGGGTACCGCGAGGACTCGCGCCTGGGCGGTGTCGACCCCTACAGCGGCAGCAAGGGTGCGGCCGAGCTCGTGGTGACCGCCTACCGCCACTCCTATTTCGACGGGGATCGCTTCCCCGATGGCCCGGCGGTCGCGAGTGCCCGGGCAGGCAATGTCATCGGAGGCGGAGACTGGGCGCAGGATCGGCTGGTCCCGGACATCCTGCGCTCACTGCTCAAGAACGAGCCGACGCTCATTCGCCATCCCCAGGCCACGCGCCCCTGGCAGCACGTGATGGAGCCCTTGCATGGCTACCTGCTGCTGGCCGAGCGCCTTTTCGAGGGGCGTCATCGCTACGCGAGCGCGTTCAACTTCGGGCCGCCCGAGAGGAGCGAGCGCACGGTGGGCTGGGTCATCCGCCGCCTGTATGACCTGTGGGGAGTCGACTTCGACTGGAAGCGCGACGCCGACCTCGGGCCGCCCGAGAGCACGTTCCTGAAGCTCGACGCGTCGAAGGCGCGGGCCGAGCTGGGATGGCGTCCGAAGCTCGAACTCGAGGATACGCTCCAGTGGATCGTCGACTGGACGCGCCGCTATCAGGCCGGCGACGACATGCGCGAGGTCACGTATGCCGACATCGAGCGTTTCGTCGCGATCCGTCCCGCGGACTGAGGTGGACATCCAAGCCTGCCCAGCCGCACCGGTGGCGGCGCTGCCCAGGAGCCGTGCGTGAAGTTCCTTCCGACCCCCATCGCCGGCGCATGGCTGATCGAACTGGAACCGAAGGAGGATTCGAGGGGATCCTTCGCGCGGGCCCTGTGCCTGCGGGAGTTCGGCGCGGCGGGCATCGAGTTTGCCGTGGCCCAGGTGAACCTGGCGCGCACCCACAAGGCCGGCACTGTTCGCGGCCTTCACTACCAGGAGCCCCCGCACGACGAACAGAAGCTCGTTCGCTGCGTTGCCGGGTCCGTCCACGACGTCACGGTCGACATGAGACCCGGGTCCCCGACCTATCGGGTCGCGTACCAGGTGCGACTGGATGCCAGGGACCGGCTCTCGCTGTTCGTGCCGTCTGGTGTCGCCCACGGGTACCAGGCGCTCGAGGACGGCACCGAGTTCCTCTACATGACGGACGCCTACTACGTGCCTGGCGTCGAAAAAGGCGTTCGCTTCGACGACCCCTCGGTCGGGGCGCACTGGCCGCTGCCCCCGGTGTCGTTGCATCGGTAACGCGCGCCTGCCGTCATCGGCGATGGTCACGGCAGCGTTGAGGGTCGAGGACCGGCTGCCATGACCCGACCGCCCCCGAGACCCGACACCTTGCCGCCCGGGCGCGTGGTCGCCTGGCGCTTGGCCGTGGTGGTCGCGCTGGTGCTGCTGGTCGTGGCCATCGGCGAGTCCTTCGGGTAGGCCGGAGCCACCCAGCCCCGCGCGCCGGGTCGGGTCGCGATGCGCCGCCCCTGGGCGTGCGGCGCGTCGGCTGTCCGTGGCCGGGGGAGCCAAGCCGTCCTCCCGTCCTACGGCTCAGTTGGCCGCTGGCACGATATCTGCTGGTGCACGTACTAGTATACAAGTGCGTGCACCGAATTGGTCCCGTCCCTCTCCCCCCCTGCATCACGCGAGCGGCCTGGCCTTCCGGCGGCGAACGGGCCTGAGCTGCTGACCGTGGCCGACTGGCGATCCGCGGTGCTCGCCGGCCGGGATGTGCTCGCGGAGCTTCGAGTCCGCGCCCAGCAGGTGGCCACCGAGAGCCCGAAGGTCGCGTGGATCTCGCGCGTGACGCCCGGCGCGCTTGACCGGCGGCTCGCCGAGCTGGCGGCACTGCGGGCGGCCTCCCCGGATGCGGCAACCCTGCTGGCGCGCTATCCACTGTTCGGCGTGCCCTTTGCCGTCAAGGACAACATCGACGCCGCCGGTTTCCCGACCACCGCGGCCTGCCCGGCGGCCCGCCGCGAGCCGGTGGCCAGCGCCACCGTGGTGCACCGCCTGCTCGACGCCGGTGCAGTACTGCTCGGCAAGACCAACCTCGACCAGTTCGCGACCGGACTGGTCGGCACTCGCTCGCCACATGGCGCGCCCTCGAGTACCTGGGCGGCGGATCGCGTGAGCGGGGGGTCGAGTTCCGGCTCGGCCGTGGTGGTGGCGCTGGGCGACGTGGCCTTCGCGCTCGGCACCGACACGGCCGGCTCGGGCCGCGTGCCGGCCGGATTCAATCATCTCGTGGGTGTCAAGCCGACGCCGGGCCGGGTCAGCACCGCGGGCGTGCTCCCGGCGTGCCGGACGCTGGACTGCGTCTCGGTCTTCGCGCTCGACGTCGACGACGGGGCGGCCGTCCTCTCGGTGATCGAAGGCGCCGATGCCGCTGATCCCTACAGCCGGTTCGAGCCCGGGCCGGCGGCGTGGGCGTCTGCCCCGCACGCGAGGCGACGGGTCGGCATCCCGCGCGATCCGATCCTCGACGTTGCCGATGGCTATCCGGCCGGTTGGCAAGAGGCCGTCGAGCGGCTGGAGCGGCTCGGCTGCGAGGCCGTGCCCGTCGACCTCGGGCCGATGGCCGAGGTCGCCGCGCTGCTGTACGACGGGCCGTGGGTCGCCGAGCGGCTGGCGGTGGTCGAGTCTCTGCTCGCGCGCGACCCGGATGCGGTCGACCCGACCGTACGGGCCGTGATCGAGCGTGGCCGCGGGATGAGCGCGGTCGATGCCTTCCGCAGTCACTACCGGCTCGCGGCCTTGCGGCGGCGGGCCGAGGCGATCTGGCACGAGGTCGACGTCCTGATGGTGCCCACCGCACCCGGCCATCCGACCCACGAGGCGGTCAGCCGCGACCCGATCGGCGCGAACGC
>JALOSQ010000392.1 GCA_025458335.1 Ideonella sp. | reverse complement strand
GTCGCTCGAGATCGCCGACCGTGCCTACGTGCTCGAGAACGGCGCCTTGCGATTCAGCGGCCGGCCCGAGGCGCTGCTGGCCAGCGACGAGCTTCGTCGCGCCTACCTGGGCCTGTGAGCGCCATGGCCGCCGCCGCCCGCCCGCAGACCCTGGCCCAGAAGCTCGTGGCGCGGGCTGCCGGGCGCGATCGGGTGGAGCCGGGCGAGATCGTGACCTGCGAGGTCGACCTCGCGATGTTCCACGACTCGAGCGGGCCGCGCCGGCTCGCGCCGATGCTCGCCGCCGAGATCTGGGACCGGCGCAAGGTGGCGCTGGTCATCGACCACTACGTGCCCGAGCAGGACGACGAGTCGCGCCGCATCGTGCGCCTGGCCCGCGACTGGGCGGCCGAGCAGCGACTGCCGCACGTCTTCGACAGCCTGGGCATCTGCCACGTCGTGGTGCCGCAGGCCGGGCTGATCCGCCCCGGCCTGTTCTGTGTCGGCGGCGACTCGCACTCGCCCACCGGCGGCGCCTTCGGCGCGTACATGTTCGGCATCGGGGCCACCGAGATGCTCGGCGTGGTGGTGACCGGGCGGCTGTGGCTGCAGGTGCCGCAGACGATCCGCCTGCACTGGTCGGGCCGCCTGTCGCGCGGCGTGACCGCCAAGGACATGATGCTGCACACCCTGGCGCGCCTGGGCATGGCCGGCGGGCGCTACCAGGCGGTGGAGTACGCCGGCCCGGCGGTCGAGGCGCTGTCGATGGCCGAGCGCATGACCCTGGCCAACATGAGCGCGGAACTCGGCGCGCAGGCCGGCCTGGTCGCGCCTGACGCCACCACCGGCGCCTGGCTGGCCGCCCATGGCGCGCCGGTCGATCCGGCCGACCTGGCCTGCTGGCGCACCGACGATGGCGCCGACCTCGAGCACCATGCCTTCGACGCGGCGGCGCTGGCACCGCAGGTGGCCCTGCCGCACAGCCCGGCCCGGAGCCGCCCGGTCGGCGACCTGCCGCGCACGCCGGTCGACGTGGCCTACCTGGGTGCCTGCACCGGGGCCAAGCTCGACGACCTGCGTGCCGCCGCGCAGGTGCTGGCCGGTCGGCGCATCGCCTCGGGCGTGCAGCTGATGCTCGCGCCGGCCAGCCTGCGCGACCGGGCCGCGGCCGAGCGCGAGGGCGTGTGGCAGGCGCTGGTCGAGGCCGGCGCCACCGTGCTGCCGAGCGCCTGCGGCGCCTGCGCGGGCTACGGCAGCGCAATTCCCGAGGGCAGCACGGTGATCTCGTCGACCGCCCGCAACTTCAAGGGGCGCATGGGCGCGGCCACGGCCCAGGTGTACCTGGGCTCGCCCTACACGGTGGCCGCGGCGGCGCTGACCGGCCGCATCGTCGACCCCCGCGAGGTGCTGGCATGACGACGACCGCGCCGCACGTGCTGGCAGGCCAGGGTCGGGCCTGGTGCCTGCCGGCCGACGTCGACACCGACCAGCTCGCGCCGGGCCACGCGATGAAGCACGGGCTCGAAGTGATCGCCCGGCATTGCCTGGAGCCGCTGCGGCCCGACTTCGCGGCCGGTGTGCGTCCCGGCGACGTGATCGTGGCCGGGGCCAACTTCGGGCTCGGATCGTCACGCGAGCAGGCTGCCAGCGTGCTGGTGCACCTGGGGGTGGCCGCGGTCATCGCGCCGTCGTTCAACGGCCTGTACTTCCGCAACGCCTTCAACGTGGGCCTGCTGCTGCTGCCTTGCGACGGCCCGCCGCCGGTCGTCGACGGCGACACCGTGAGCTTCGACGCGCTGGCCGGCTGGGTAGCCGGGCCCGACGGCGTTCGCCGGCCGATCCAGCCGATCCCCGACTTCCTGCTCGAGATGGTCCGCGCCGGCGGCCTGCTCGCGCAACTCAAGCAACGACGACACGCCCCCGCGCCTGGAGGAGCCCCCCGATGAGCACGCCCGAGTTCGACCTGATCCTGCGCGACGTGCGCGTCGTGCGCCCGAACGGCCACACGGTGCACGCCGCCGACATCGCCATCAAGGACGAGCGCATCGCCCGCATCGCGCCGGGGCTCGACCCGCGGCGCGCCAAGGCGGTGGAGGAGGGGCGGGGCCGCCTCGCCTTCCCCGGCGTGGTCGATGCGCACATGCACAGCGGCATCTACTCGCCGCTGGCCGAAGACGCGGTGACCGAGTCCAAGGCCGCGGCCATGGGCGGCGTGACGAGCTCGCTCAACTACTTCCGCACCGGCCAGTACTACCTCAACAAGGGCGGGCCGTACCGCAAGTTCTACCCCGAGGTGCTGCAGATCTCGAAGGGCCGCTTCCACGTCGACTACGGCTTCCACCTCGCCCCGATGGACCGCACGCACATCGACGAGATCCCGATGCTGATCGAGAAGCACGGCGTGGCGAGCTTCAAGATCTTCATGTTCTACGGCTCGCACGGCCTGCACGGCGCGAGCAACTCGCAGCGCGAGTTCCTGATGATCGGCGAGGACGAACGCTACGATGTGGCACACTTCGAGTTCGTCATGCGCGGGATCCAGGCCGCGCGCGAGGCGATGCCCGACAAGGCTTCGCAGATCTCGCTGTCGCTGCACTGCGAGACGGCCGAGATCATGACGGCCTACACCAAGCTGGTCGAGAAGGACAAGCGCTACAAGGCCCCGGGCATGGGCCTGGC
>JALOSQ010000391.1 GCA_025458335.1 Ideonella sp. | reverse complement strand
GCGTCCTCCAGCGGCGCATAGGAGCGCGGCGCCAGGCGTGGCGTCCAGCGCGCGAGCACGCCCGCCGCCGCCTGGGCGTCGACCCAGCGCTCGAACGCGGGGGCATCGGCGGTGAAGCCCATCGTCCCGTGGTCGAAGGCAAGTTCAACCGCCAAGCCGTCGGCCGCGATCGCGCTGGCGCGCCGGGTCGCCATGCGGCCGCCCAGGCCGCGCGACTTGTCGAACAGGTGGACGGCTTGCCCGGCGCGGGCGAGCGCCTCGGCCAGCGTGGCGCCGGCCAGGCCGGCGCCGACGATGGCGGTGCGGATTGGAGCGATGTGATCGGAAGTCATCGGAGAAGTCTGGCCGAAACGCGTCGGGTGCCGCCGGAGCGGCGACGATGACCCTGAGCGGCCCGCCCAGGTCCGAGTGGCCGGACAATCGTCTGGTTCCGTGCCGATCGGGCATGGAGCCCATGAGGACCCGGCCCTGTTCCACTTCGACAACACCTACGCGCGCGAACTGCCTGGCGCCTCGATCGCCTGGAAGCCGGCAGTCGTCCGTGCGCCGCGTCTGCTGTATCTCGATCGCTCGATGGCCGACGAGCTCGGCGCCGACGCCGCCGGAAGGGCCGACGCCGACCTCGCGGCACTGCTGTCGGGCAATGTGCTGCCCGAGGGCGCCGAGCCGATCGCGCAGGCCTACGCGGGCCATCAGTTCGGCGGTTTCTCCCCCCAGCTCGGCGACGGACGTGCCCTGCTGATCGGCGAGGTTATCGACCGGCACGGGCGGCGACGCGACATCGCCTTCAAGGGGTCGGGGCGCACGCCCTTCTCGCGCAGCGGCGACGGCAAGGCCGCGGTGGGGCCGATGCTGCGCGAGGTGCTGATCGGCGAGGCCATGCACGCGTTGGGCATCCCGACCACGCGCGCGCTGGCGGTGGTGTCCACGGGCGAGCTGGTCTACCGCGAGCAGCCGCTGCCGGGCGCCGTGCTCACCCGGGTGGCGGCGAGCCACCTGCGGGTCGGCACCTTCCAGTACTTCGCGGCCCGCGGCGATCTCGACGGTCTGCGGCGCCTGGCGGCCTACGCGGTGGCGCGCCATGACCCCGACCTCGCCGGATCGCCGAACCCGCCGCTCGAGCTGCTGCGCGCGGTGGCCCGGCGGCAGGCCGCGCTGATCGCGCAGTGGATGGGCGTGGGCTTCATCCACGGCGTGATGAACACCGACAACATGACGATCTCGGGCGAGACGATCGACTACGGTCCGTGCGCCTTCATGGAAGCGTTCGACCCGGAGGCGGTGTTCAGCTCGATCGACCATGGCGGCCGTTATGCGTATGCCAACCAGCCGCTCATCGCGCGCTGGAACCTGGCCCGGCTGGCCGAGGCGCTGCTGCCACTGATGGCGGACCCCGAGGACGAGGCCGCCGTGCAACGGGCCGTGGCCGAGGTCACCGAGGTCATCGACGAGTTCCCGCGCTGGTACGAGGCACGGCACCTCGAGGTGATGCGCCGCAAGCTGGGCATCGACGTGCCGGAACCGGGCGGCCGGCCCGCCGGGACCGACGCCGACGACGTCGCCCTCGCGCGCGACTTCCTCGACCTGCTGCAAGTCCAAGGCGTCGACTTCACCCTGGGCTGGCGACGCCTTAGCGACGCGGCGGCCGGCGACGACAACCCGCTGCGGGCGCTGTGCCGCGACCCGCAGGCGCCGACCCCGTGGCTGGCCCGATGGCGTGCGCGTTGCGCGGCCGCCGACGCCGCCAGCACGGACACGCCGGGCCTGCCGACGCGCGCCGAACGGCTGCGGCGGGCCAATCCCTGGGTGATCCCGCGCAACCACCTCGTGGAAGACGCCCTTGCCGCCGCCTCCGACCGGGGCGACGTCGCGCCGTTCGAATCCCTGCTCGCCGCGCTTCGTCGGCCCTTCGACGACGCGCCCGAGGCCGAGCCCTACGCCCGGCCGGCGCCGCCCGAGCTGACTGCGGGCTACCGCACCTTCTGCGGCACCTGAGACGCGGGGTCGAGCGCGCCCGCACCACACGCGGCGCGCCCTCGGTGTGCTTGTCCGCACGGCCGGTCCGGTCGGCACGCGAATGTTGCACATGCGCCCGATGCGCTGAAGCGGACGCCGCCCCGCACCCGGGCCAGGCATCCGAAGATCGTCAGGCTCAGGGCCGCGCCGCCAGGTCGGAGTAGACGTGCACCATCTGCCCGAGCGCGCGCACCCGCTCGGCCAGTGTCGTCGAGCGCTTCGCGCGTGAGGCCTGCAGCCAGCACCGGGCCGACCGCGATGCAGGTGGCCGAGCGCGGTGCGTGATCGAGCAGCGACATCTCGCCGATCATGCTGCCCGGGCCGAGCACCGACAGTGGCACGGCATTCACCGACGAGCCGGCCCTGGAGTCGACCTCGACTTCACCCTCGAGCAGAAGCAGCAGGAAGCGCCGCGCCGGGTCGTCGCCCTCGCGCAGCACGGCGGCCCCGGCCGGCAGGGCAATCAGGCCCATGCGCGACACGATGGCAGTTGTCTCGTCCGCAGCGAGGACGAGGCCGGTGAGCGGCGTGATGAGCAACTCGGCGGCGCGCGCCGCCAGCGCCGGGTGGTCGACGAGCGGGCGCGTGCGCGGCGGGGTGGAATCCTGGGACATGTCGATGGGCCCTGGGCATCGTTGAGCCGCCAGGATGGCGGACGCGACGCCGATGATGCATCGTGTCCGTCGGGCAGCGGGTGCTCGATGGCTCGTACAAGTTCGCGCCTCGCCGGACTGCGAGCGGCACCAGCCAGCCCTCAGTCGGCGAGATCGCGCCGCATGAGCCGTTCGACGAAGCGCGCCCGTTCCTGGCGCTGGGCTGCGCCGCCCTGGCCGGCCATCAGCGACTCGCCCACCACGTACGCATACAGCAGGAAGGCACGCGACCGTGCCTCGGCCGGTGCGAAGCCCAGCCCCGAGAACACCTGCGCGATGTAGGCGATGCGGTCGGCATCGGACGCGTCCAGCGCCTGGCGGGCCATCGCATCGCGGCGTGCCCAGGCGCGGATGGCCAGCTCGATGCGCGCCGCGCGCACCGCTGCACGACCGCGAAACGGAAGGGAGATCACGTCGCGCAACTGCTCCGCCGGATCGGCGTGCGCGGTCTCCAGCCGGCGCGTGAGCTGCTCGGTCGTGCGCTCGTTCCAGGCCTGCAGCACGCTGCGCAGCAGCGCCTCGCGATCGCGGAAGTGCCAGTAGAAGCTGCCCCGCGTCACGCCGAGCTGCCGTGCGAGCACGTCCACGCGCACATGGTCGATGCCCTGGTCGACCAGGACCTCGGTGGCCGCGTCGGTCCAGGCCGAGGGGGTGAGCGCGGCGCGCTCGGCGTCAGGCTCGCTCCGGGGACGCTCTGTGGCGGGCACCGGGCCCACGGTGGGTGACCCGGCCGCGCGGGGTACGCGCAGCACGGTGCGGGAAGCGGAGACCGGCGCAGGCGAGTGCGTCGGGGATGCGGACTTGGTGCGACTCATCGTGATGTTCGAAGCGCACGATGATGCCATGCACAGGTGTACGGGAACCGGGTTTACCCGCAAACGGCACCCAGACCGACCGCCGCAGAATCCCCGTAGACGCACATACACATGTGTATGGTTGATCGGCCCAGGCCCCGGCCTGCGCGCCGCAGGAGACAGCGCCATCGCCCCCGCCGCGTTCTTCGACGACCCCGCACAGCTCGCGCCGCGCCGCGTCGAGCGGCTGCCTCATGCCGAGGGCGGGTTCGTGTTGCGCTCGCCCGAGCCGCTGCAGGCCCACGCGCGCTGCGTGGGTGACTGGCTCGAGCGCTGGGCACGCGACACGCCCGACGCCCTCGCCGTGGCCGAGCCGCGCCCGGCGACCGACGGCGGCGGCTGGCGCGCCATGAGCTGGCGCGAGCTGCGCCAGGCCGTGGGCCGCGTGGCGCAGGGCCTGCTCGACCGCCGCCTGCCCGAGGGCGCGCCGGTGGTGGTGCTGTCCGACAACTCGCTCGACCACCTCGTGCTGCTGCTGGCCGGGCAGTTCATCGGCCGTCCGGTGTGCTCCGTCAGCAGCGGCTACTGCCGGCTCGCGGCAGGCGACTTCTCGCGCATCCACGGCATCCTGCAGGCCCTGCAGCCGGCCCTGGTGTATGCGCACGACGCCGCCACCTACGCCGCCGC
>JALOSQ010000390.1 GCA_025458335.1 Ideonella sp. | reverse complement strand
TTTCACGCTGTGCGTGTTCGCCCGCAGCCGCGCCCACCTGCCGTTCGCCGAGGTGCTGGCCACGCTCGGCGACCGGGTGCGCCTGCACCTCGACGAGCCGGGCGCGCCCGAGAAGCTCGACCTTCGGGCGCTGCTGGCGGGGCGGCCCGAGGGCGCGCACCTCTACTTGTGCGGCCCGGGCGGCTTCATGCAGGCGGCCCGGCTCTCGGCGGCCGCCTGGCCCGACGGCACGATCCACACCGAGTACTTCGCGCCGCCCGATGGCGCCTCGGACGGCGAGCGGCCGATGGAGCCGTTCACGCTGCGCCTGGCGCGCAGTGGCGTCGACGTGCCGGTCGCGGCCGGGCAGACGGCGGTCTCCGCCCTGCACGACCTGGGCATCGACATCCCCGTGTCGTGCGAGCAGGGGTTGTGCGGCACCTGCGTCGTGGAGTGGACGGCCGGGCAGCCCGAGCACCGCGACCACTGCCTCACGTCCATCGAGCGGCAGCACCGCATCGCGCTGTGCTGCTCGCGGGCCCAGACAGCGGCCGGACCGCTGGTCATCTCGCTGTAGACGCGGGGTTTCGACCCGCGTGGGCTGGCACCCGTCGCCGGGCGGGCGGTTCCGGGCATGCCTTCGCGGCTACGGACTTCCCGTGGGGCCTTGTTCCGGCGGGTGTGTCGCCGGCTTTGGGGGCCGTACGATCGCGCGCCATGGCCGAATCCGCTTCCCGAGATCCCGAGCAAGACCCGGTGGTCACCGCCGCCTTCTGGCGCGTGATGCCGCCCGACGCCGACACCCTCGAGACCCGCGAGTGGCTGGAAGGCTTCGAGACCCTCGTGCGCTCGGCGGGGCCCGCGCGCGGCACGTACATCCTGCGTCGGCTGCTCGACCAGGCGCGGCGGCTGCGCGTGCCGCTGCCGGCGGTACTGAACACGCCCTACGTCAACACGATCGCGCTGGACCAGCAGCCCGCGTACCCGGGCAACCTCGAGCTGGAGGCGCGCATCGGCGCGATCGTGCGCTGGAACGCGCTGGCGATGGTGGTGCGCGCCAACCGGGAGGCGGCCGAGCTCGGCGGGCACATCGCCACCTACGCGTCGATCGCCGACCTGTTCGAGGTCGGCTTCAACCATTTCTTCCGCGGCGGCGATCGCGGGCCAGGGTCAGGCGACCTCGTGTTCTTCCAGCCGCATGCCTCGCCGGGGGTCTATGCGCGGGCGTTCGTCGAGGGGCGCCTCGACGAGGCGCGCCTGCGCCACTTTCGCCGCGAGACCGCTGGGCCCGGGGTGGGCCTCTCGTCCTACTGCCACCCCTGGCTGATGCCGGACTTCTGGCAGTTCCCGACCGGCTCGATGGGCCTGGGCCCGCTCACCGCGATCTACCAGGCGCGCTTCATGCGCTACATGGCCGACCGGGGGCTGCTCGATCGCGAGGCCACCGCCGCGCGTCGCGTGTGGGCCTTCGTCGGCGACGGCGAGATGGACGAACCCGAGTCCCTCGCCGGCCTGTCGCTGGCCGCGCGCGAGGGGCTCGACAACCTCGTGTTCGTCGTCAACTGCAACCTTCAGCGGCTCGACGGGCCGGTGCGCGGCAACGGCTCGGTCATCCAGGAGCTCGAGGGCCTGTTCGCCGGGGCGGGCTGGAACGTCATCAAGCTGCTGTGGGGCAGCGACTGGGACCCGCTGTTCGCGCGCGACACCGACGGCGTGCTGCTGCGCCGCCTCCACGAGACGGTCGACGGCGAGTTCCAGAAGTACGCCGCCACCGACGGCCGCTTCAACCGCGAGCACTTCTTCAACAAGTACCCCGAGCTGCAACGGCTGGTGGCACACCTGTCCGACGACGACATCGACCGCCTGCGCCGCGGCGGCCACGACCCGGTCAAGATCCACGCGGCCTATCACGCGGCGATGCGGCACCGCGGCTCGCCCACCGTCATCCTCGCCCAGACGAAGAAGGGCTACGGCATGGGCCAGGACGGCCAGGGCAAGATGGGCTCGCACCAGCAGAAGAAGCTCGAGGACGAGTCGCTGCTGGCGTTCCGCGACCGCTTCGCCGTGCCGCTGTCCGACGACGAGGTGCGCGCGCTCCGGTTCCTGCGCCCCGAGCCGCACAGCCCCGAGGCGCGCTACCTGCAGGCGCGACGCGACTCGCTCGGCGGATGGCTGCCGGCGCGCTCGTCGTCGGCGCCCCGCCTGGCTGCGCCTAACCCGGCCGAGGCGCGCAAGCTCGTCGATCGCATCGCGCAACGCGATCAGTCCACCACGATGGTCTTCGTGCAGCAGCGCGACGCGAACCTGGGCCGCCACATCGTGCCGATCGTGGCCGACGAGGCGCGCACCTTCGGCATGCAGAGCCTGTTCCGCGAGGTGGCGATCTACGCTGCGCAGGGCCAGCTCTACGAACCCGAGGACCAGGGCGAGCTGCTGTACTACAAGGAAAGCCGCAGCGGCCAGATCCTGGAGGAGGGCATCTCCGAGGCCGGGGCCATGAGCAGCTGGATCGCCGCGGCGACCAGCTACAGCACCCATGGCGTGCCGATGCTGCCCTTCTACATCTTCTACTCGTGCTTCGGCTTCCAGCGGGTGGGCGACCTGATCTGGTGTGCCGCCGACTCGCGGGCCCGCGGCTTCCTGCTCGGCGCCACCGCCGGCCGCACCACGCTGTCCGGCGAGGGGCTGCAGCACCAGGACGGCTCGAGCCACCTGGTGGCCTCGACGATCCCCAATTGCCGGGCCTACGACCCCGCGTTCGGCGCCGAGCTGGTGGCGATCGTGCAGCACGGCGTGCAGCGCCTTCTCGACGAGCAGGCCGACGAGTTCTACTACCTGACGGTGATGAACGAGAACCAGCTGCAGCCGCTGGCCTCGGCCGCCCGGCCGGAGGCGGCGGCCGACATCGTGCGCGGCCTGTGGAAGCTCGACCGCGCGACCTGGCAGGCCCCGACCGCCGAGCCGCCCGCCGGGGCGCCGGTGCGGCTGGTCGGCGCGGGCTGCATCCTGTCCGAGGTGATGGCCGCAGCGGCCATCCTCGAGCGGGACCACGGTGTGCCGTGCGAGGTCTGGAGCGCGACCAGCTTCAGCGAGCTCGCGCGCGACGCGCGAGCCGTGCAGCGTCGGCGGCGGCTGGAGCGCAGCGCGGTGGTCGAGCCGAGCCACGTCGAGCGGTGCCTGTCCGGCCCTGCGCCGGTGGTGATCGCGACCGACTACGTGCGCGCGGTGCCGCAGCTCATCGCCGAGTACGTGGACGCGCCGCTGGTGACGCTCGGCACGGACGGCTTCGGCCGCAGCGACACCCGGGCCGCGGTGCGCCGGTTCTTCGAGGTCGACCGGCAGCACGTGGTGGTCGCGGCGCTCGATGCCCTCGCCCGGCAGGGGCGGGTCGGCGAGGCGGCGGTGCGTTCGGCGGTCGGGTGCCTCGGATCGACCGTCGCGGCAGCTCCCTGGGATCGGTGATCTGACCGGCGGCCGCCAGGCCGCTGCCGGCCGGGCCTTGAAGTCGCCCGGCGCGCCCCTACCATCTCGGCCCCGCGCGCGCTGCCCCGGCCCGGCCGGCATGCGGCCGCCCTCGGTTTTCGCCCACTTTCACCGACGAAGCCCACGACGATGAGCAAGCAGACCCTCGCCTTCCAGGCCGAAGTCCGGCAGATCCTGCACCTGGTCACCCATTCGCTGTACTCGAACAAGGAGATCTTCCTGCGGGAGCTGATCTCCAATGCCTCGGACGCCTGCGACAAGCTGCGTTTCGAGGCGCTGGACAACGCCGCGCTCTACGAGGATGCGCCGAACCTCGAGGTGCGCGTGACGGTCGACAAGGCCGCCCGGACCATCACCATCCGTGACAACGGCATCGGCCTGTCCACCGAGGAGGCGGTGGCCAACCTGGGCACCATCGCCAAGAGCGGCACGCGCGAGTTCATGGCAGCGCTGGAGTCCGACAAGAAGAAGGACGCGCAGCTGATCGGCCAGTTCGGCGTGGGCTTCTACAGCGGCTTCATCGTGGCCGACCGCATCACCGTCGAGTCGCGTCGCGCGGGCCTCAAGCCCGAGGAGGGTGTGCGCTGGTCGAGCGATGGCACCGGCGAGTTCGAGGTCGAGGCCATCACGCGGCCCGAGCGCGGCACCGACGTGATCCTGCACCTGCGCGAGGGCGAGGACGAGTACCTCGCGGCCTGGAAGATCCGCTCGACCGTCGGCAAGTACTCCGACCACATCTCGCTGCCGGTGCTGATGCGCAAGGAGAACTGGGACGCCGAAAAGTCCGAGTACATCGCGACCGACGAGTGGGAGCCGGTCAACAAGGCCGCGGCGCTGTGGACACGGCCAAAGGCCGACATCACCGTCGAGCAGTACCACGAGTTCTACAAGCAGATCGCGTATGACAGCGAGCCGCCGCTGGCCTACACGCACAACCGGGTCGAGGGCCGCACCGAGTACACGCACGGGGTGAAGCTCTACGTCAAGCGCGTCTTCATCATGGACGACGCGAAGGACCTGATGCCCGCCTACCTGCGCTGGGTCAAGGGCGTGATCGACTCGGCTGACCTGCCGCTCAACGTGAGCCGCGAGCTGCTGCAGGAAAGCCGCGATGTCAAGGCGATCCGGGAGGGCTGCACCAAGCGCGTGCTGTCGATGCTGGAGTCGATGGCCAACAGCGAGGATGCCGCCGAGCGCGACAAGTACGCGCGTTTCTGGAAGGCGTTCGGCACGGTGATGAAGGAAGGCATCGGCGAGGACCATGCCAACCGGGAGCGGCTGGCCGGGCTGTGCCGCTTCGCCTCCACCCAGGCCGACGAGGGCGTGAGCTTCGCCGACTACGTCAAATGAAGGAGGGCCAGGAGGCGATCTACGTGATCACCGCCGACTCGCTGGCCGCCGCCCGCCACAGTCCGCAGCTCGAGATCTTCCGCAAGAAGGGCATCGAGGTGCTGCTGCTGGCCGACCGGGTCGACGAGTGGATGCTGTCGCACCTGTTCGAGTTCGAGGGTCACCCGATCCAGTCGGTGGCCAAGGGCGCGGTCGACCTCGGCAAGCTTCAGGACGAGGACGAGAAGAAGGCCGCCGAGGCGGCCGCCGAGGCCTTCAGGCCGGTGCTCGAGCGGCTCCGGGAGACGCTCAAGGACCGCGCCAAGGACGTGCGCGTGACCACGCGCCTGGTCGATTCGCCGGCCTGCCTGGTCGTCGAGGAGGGCGACATGAGCGGGCATCTGGCGCGCCTGCTCAAGCAGGCCGGGCAGGGGGCGCCGGCGTCCAAGCCGATCCTCGAGGTCAACGCCGACCACGCCCTGGTGAAGCGCCTCGAGGCGAGCGAGCGCTTCGACGACCTGGCGCACGTGCTGTTCGACCAGGCGCTGCTGGCCGAGGGTGGCCAGCTCGAGGACCCGGCGGCCTACGTGCGGCGCGTCAACGCGATGCTGGTGGCATGACCGCCTGACGGCCGAGTGCCCCCGCTTGGCGGGCTCGGCCTGTCCGCCGCGTCTGCTCGGGCCGTACAACGGCAGCGGCCCTTCCTCGATGGCCTCGACCTGCTCGCGCAGGCGCGTGGCCTGGTCGCTCCAGTACGCCGGCGTCCCGAACCACGGGAACGCCGCCGGGAAGGCCGGATCGGCCCAACGCCGCGCGATCCAGGCGCTGTAGTGGAGGATCCTCAGGGTCCGCAAGGCCTCGAGCAGGTGCAGTTCGCGCGGAGGGAATGCGCGGATGGCCTCGTAGCCTTCCAGCACCTCGGCCATCTGGGCGGTGCGGGCCGCACGGTCCCCCGACAGCAACATCCACAGGTCCTGCGCGGCCGGGCCGTTCACGGCATCGTCCAGGTCGACGAAGTGCGGGCCGGCCGCCGTCCACAGGATGTTGCCGACATGGCAGTCGCCATGCAGGCGGATCGACTCGAACGGCCCGGCGGCCTCGAAGGCCTGGCGCACGGCCTGCAGTGCCAAGCGGGTGGCGCCGAGCCACGCGTCGCGTGCCTCGGGTGCGACGAACCCGCCCTCGAGCAGGGTGGCGACGCTGTCCTCGCCGAAACTGGCGATGGCCAGGGTGCGCCGGTGCTCGAAGCGTCGACGGGCGCCGACGGCATGCAGGCGCGCGATGAACCGGCCGATCCACGCAAGCACGCCCGGCTCCTCCAGTTCGGGCGAGCGCCCGGCGCGGCGCTCGGCGACGGCGAAGCGGTCGACCCGGCCGGCGTCCTCGTAGGCGAACAGCGTGCCGGCGGCCAGGTCGGGCCCGAGCACGCGGCAGCGTCTGGCGCGGGTCGGCCGAACCGCGAGCCGGCGGGGGGCCACGACCGGCACTTCCGCGTCGACCAGTTCGGCCGCGAATTCGTGTTCCTCGAGGATCTGGGCGTCCGTCCAGCGCTGTGGCCGATAGAACTTGGCCACCACCGCGGTGCCGTCGTCGAGGTGGGCCAGGAAGACGCGGTTCTCGTAGGAATTGAGGGTGAGGACACGCCCGTCGCCGTCGAGCCCGACGTCGGCCAGCGCATCGAGCACCCGGCCCGGGTCGAGATGGCCGAATGCGTCGGGCGGCGAGTGGTCCGCGGCAGGCGTCACGGGCGGCGTGGCGCGCTCAGCGGGTCGGCAGCGTGCTGTCGGCGAACGGGGGGCGGCTGCTGGCGGACCGGGGCGCAGCGCCGGGCAAGCCGGTCCCGGGCTTGGCCCGGCCCGCGCCCAGGG